>CAZGRB010000005.1:0-4145 GCA_964527695.1 uncultured Ruminiclostridium sp. | reverse complement strand
TTGATTTTCGCCGTTTCCATAAGCTCCTCTACGGAAGCCTCTCGGATAGCCTGTTTCGTTTTATATTTTTTCAGCAGCGTAAGCGCTTTTTTCTCACCTATGCCCTTGACACGGGTGAGCTCCAGCTCGTATTGCGACTGCTTGTGTTTTTTTCTCTGATAATCAATTGAAAAGCGGTGAACTTCGTCCTGAATTTCGGTAAGAAGCTTGAAAAGACTCTTGTTTGAGTTGATCTGAATCTCTCCGCCGCCGTCTGAAATTGCTCTTGTGCGGTGCTTGTCGTCCTTTACAAGTCCGAAAAGGCTTACCGTAATTCCCATATCGTCAAGAACTTCCTTGACGGCATTTACATGACCCTTGCCGCCGTCCAGTAGTATAAGGTCAGGCATTTCCGAAAAGCTTTCATCACCGTCAAGATAGTGAGTAAACCGTCTGCGGATAACCTCCTGCATACAGCCGTAGTCGTCGATTCCGACAACCGATTTTATATTGAATTTGCGGTAGCCTGCCTTATAAGGTCTTCCGTTCTTGTAGGTAATCATACCTGCAACTCTCGTCTGCTCGCCCATATTTGAAATGTCGTAGCTTTCAATAAGTACAGGCGTTTTCGGCAGTCCAAGAAGCTTCTGCAAATCCTGCAAAGCAGTGATTTCACGGCTTGTTCTGCCGACTTTCAGGGATAAATACTCATCCGCATTGCTTTTGGCAAGTGTAGTGAGCACCAGCCCTTCGCCGCGCTTCGGCACGGTAATTGTCACCTTGTGACCACATAAACCACGGAAATATTCCTCCAAAAGGGAATTATCCTCGCTGTCGCCGTCAAGATATATATTTTTGGGAATTTCCTTGCCGTTTGAATAATATTGCAGCAGAAATTCACTTCGTATAAGCTCGTTTTCACATTCATCACCGACAAAGAAATTTTCCTTGTCAATAAGCTTACCGCCACGGTATTTTACAACCGCAATGCTTGTGAGTCCCGTATTCTGGGACACTGCAAACACATCACAGTCAATATCCCTCTGCGCCTGAATGGATTGAGTCTTTGCAGAACGTGTAATAGCATTTATTCTGTCACGGAGAACTGCCGCACGTTCAAAATCAAGATTTTCCGCCGCAGCATTCATTTCTCTTGTCAGGTATTCAACGCTTTCCTTACTGCCGCTTTTAATGAAGCTCAGTGCTTCGGAAATTGTCTTTTTGTATTCCTCGGGAGAAATCTTCCCCTGACACACTCCCATACAACGCTTTATATGGTGGTTAAGGCAGGGCCTTTCCTTGAAAAAATCCCTCGGAAACACCTTTTTGCAGGTAGGGAGCATAAAAATCCTGTTGCATTCCTCAATTGTCTGCTTCACGGTATAACCGCTTGTAAATGGCCCGATGTAGGTAGAATCAGGGTCGTCCTTGTTGAAAGAATGCATTATTTTCGGATAATCTCCGCCTGTAATACGTATATAGCTGAAGCCCTTGTCGTCCTTTAAAAGGATATTGTACTTAGGGGAGTGGAGCTTTATAAGACTCGCTTCCAGAACAAGTGCGTCAAGCTCGGTTTCGGTAACGATAAAGTCGAAATCGTGGATATTTGAAACCAGCTTATAGGTTTTGGGGTTATGGGCCTCAACCGCATGAAAATAAGAGGTGACGCGGTTTTTCAGCACCTTGGCCTTGCCGATATAGATAATTTCCCCCGATTTGTTTTTCATCTGATAAACTCCGGGGCAAAGGGGCAGGTGATTAGCCTTATCCCTTAAATAATCAAGTCGTTCAAACATTAAAACACCTTCAAAACCCAGCTATACATATTAAATAATACCACAATTCGCCCCTTATGTCAAGTTTTTTGTATTTTACGGGATTTTATGCGTTGACAAGTATTTACGGTGGTGGTATAATTTTTATATCAACTATGGGAGGAATAAAAATGGCTTTTGATTATAAAAAAGAATACAAGGAATTCTATATGCCCAAAAGCAAACCGTCAATTGTGACTGTGCCGAAAATGAACTATATAGCAGTCCGCGGAAAGGGCGACCCCAACGCCGAGGACAGTGAATATAAGCGTTCAATCGGACTTCTTTACGGAATAGCCTTTACAATAAAAATGAGTAAAATGGGCGACCATAGAATAGACGGTTATTTTGATTATGTTGTACCGCCTCTTGAGGGCTTCTGGTGGCAGGAGGGAGTGAGCGGGATTGACTATTCCCATAAGGAGGATTTCAACTTTATCTCTGTAATCAGGCTTCCTGATTTTGTTACGGAAGAGGACTTCAGGTGGGCAGTTGAGGAGGCAACACGAAAGAAAAAGACCGATTTTTCTGCTGTTGAGTTTTTCACCTACGACGAGGGTGTATGCGTTCAGTGTATGCACATAGGACCTTATGACAATGAACCTGAAACTGTTGACAGGATGCATGAATTTATGGAATCGGAGGGTTACGCTCTCGATATTTCAGAAACAAGAATGCACCATGAAATATATCTGAGTGATGTGAGAAAGGTTGCGCCCGAAAAGCTGAAAACCGTAGTCCGCCATCCTGTAAGAAAGGCATAATAGTATGAAAAAATATCTTCCCCTCGCATTCCTCATAACTTCCATCGCTTTTGCTCTTGCTTTTATCTGCTTCACCGCTTATGATATCCATATTTACAGCACAACCGTAAATTCCGCACCGCTTTATGCGTTTATCCTTATCCGTGCGGCGGAATTTGTAATTCCTTCAGTTATTCTATATATCGTTTCAAGAATCCTGAAGAAAAAGTTTTTATAAATTGAGGTTTAAAATATGCTTTATGAGATAGTAGATGTTGATTTTACAAGTTCGCTTTCGATAAAGTTAGCATACTATGCAAGAAAGTGCTCATTTCAGGGAACAGGTGCTTATTTTGCAGATTTGATCAATGAAAAAGCATTTGAAGATTACGAAAAAGCTTTTGCAGTTATTGCAAATAATGAAATAATCGGATTTGGTGCAATATTAAAAGAGTGTTTATGCTTAAAAGAGGATAAAACGCCCTGGTTGGATTTTCTTTTTGTAGATGAAAAATATCGTTGTAACGGAATAGGAACTGCATTAATAGATAAAATATGCGATTATGCTGTAATTTGCGGCTTTGATTGTATTTATCTTTGCACTGTTACACACACAGATTATTATAAGCGTGTATGTTTTAATACGATTTATTCCACTGATTTTTTCAATAATATGCTTAATGAAAGCCCGATTTATATAATGAAAAGGGAATTGAGTTAAAGGTGGTGTCTCCTATTTATCTGTATCATTATTTCGATAAAACTATCGGTGCTTTTAAAAATCTTTCTGATATTTCTCTGGATGAAGCCAAATATGTGCTTAATGATTTAAAAAACAGAAAACCTGCTTCACAAGCGGCTTCAAGACACGATAAATATGTAGAATACAGACGTAACTGCGAAAATATCATTCGTTCTGAATTTTTGAAAAAGGGTGGTATAATAACAAGAAATTCGCCACACTACATGGTGATTGAGCATAGTCCTTGGCTAAGCACATGGTTTGAAAACTGTGATTTTATCAGGATACCCATTGAAGAGTTTGATTTGCGTACGGTTTCATTTACTTACGGTGATTCAATGCCCACATTCAGTCCTGCAATAACTGACGGAAAAGAATATCGTATGAAATTATATACCTATGATGAAATTCTTGGAATTATAGAAAAATACGGCTTGCCGCAGGACTGGAACGATGACGGAAAATACGGGCCTGAGCGTTATATTGAGGCTCATGTATGGAGTGATGATACAATTAAAAAGTACATATAAAACCCCGAAAAGAACAAGCGTTCCTTTCGGGGTATCTTTTATTCATCCAGCGCCATGACCGACTCAGGAAAAAGCTCAATGCTTCTTCTTAAAATGCCGTTCATATGCGCTATGGCAATACCATAATTTGTAATCGGAATGCCGTTATCCAGCGTCTGCTTAACGCGGTATTTCATCTCACGTTCATTCAGCATACAGCCGCCGCAGTGAATTACAAGCTTATAACCCTCCAGCGTTTCGGGGAACTGTGTACCCGAGGTAAACTCAAAGGTGATGTCCTTTCCCGTATGCTTTTTTATAAGGGCAGGGAGCTTTACCGTGCCGATATCTCCGCATT
>CAZGRB010000004.1:0-28463 GCA_964527695.1 uncultured Ruminiclostridium sp. | reverse complement strand
TCATCTTATTCATATATTCATATTTCTTTACTGTTTTTTAGAGTTCGTTCAAGTTATTTTTGTTTTTTGTGCGGAACGCCTTGGCTGTTCAACACGGAATTCTGTAGCATCTGAAATAAGTCCGTTTTCATCAAAGAGTACGAACATTATGGTTTCTTTTTCGGAAGTTGCGGTCTTTCCCTCTGCATCCGTAACAGAGGCAGCAGTACCGTTATTTGTTATTACGGCGCCGTCAGAAGTGGTATAGGAGATAACATTTGAATCGGTTTCGTCAATGTGGATTTCGCCGTTTTTATTGTTGTATTCAAGATAATACGGCTTTGTTGTTTCGGCTTCTTCCGGGCGGTTAAGACCAGTGCCTGCATAATCGGCAGCCCTTCGGATTCCAACAATCAGTCCGTCATAATCGGTTGCGGTTGAAAGAATGGCATAACCGTAATCTGTGTTTTTAAGCTGGACTAAATATGTGTACAGGTCTGCATTGCTTTGCATTTCGGCATATGCTTCATCGGAATTATCTGTTCCGTCAATGGCATCCTGTATCTGCGGAATCAGGCACTCGTAAGGCGATACACCATGAAAACCCTCCATCAGTCCCCAGCAGTTATATACAAACATTCCAACAACCGTTGCGATTGTAAGGAGAAAAGCACTGTCGCTCTTTTCGTCAGATTTTTTGCTTGAATATCCGGGGAGTTTCTTTGATGCGCTCCTGCTTTTTTCTGCTTCCGCCGCCGCATCGGCTTTTTCATAAAAGTAATTCAGCACGGACGGAATAGACAAAAGTGTGAAAATGAACATGAACATTGAGAATCGCTCAATGATAAATGCGTAGATACTGAAACTCCAGAGTGAGGCACTGAACAGAACAAACCACAGCTGAGTATCCGCTTCTTTCTTTTCTTTCCAGCCAAGGAAGTAGCTTATCAGAACAAGTGCCAGGACAGCAGCCGGCATGATGAGATAGCCTATACCGAAACCGTCTTCAAACCATGTGCTGCTGATATAGGAGTTATAATCCCTGCCTGTAACGACAGTTGCAAGATTTGCTAGCAGATTCATGGGATTTGCTCCCAGAGCTTTCATGACGAGGCAGATTATAAGCGAGCCTACTGAAACTGAACCGTAGATGATAAGCGTTTTCTTTGTAGGCTTCAGGAAATAAGCCAGCAGATAGAAGGGTATAAATACCAGCGAAGTATAATGGAAAAGTGCTGCAACAACTGCGAAAATAAGGACGGGTATTATCTTCCGCTGCTTTATGAATCCGAATGCCAGAAGAAGTATTGATGCCGCAATACTCTGACGGATAAAGCTGAGTGATGTGTAGAAGAAAGTGAGACAGAGATAAACGGTGACTGAAAGCCAGACGATATCACTGTAGCGGTAGATTGAATACGCAACAGGCACAAGAATAAATACCGCATATATGCCATACATTATTTCGGAATTTGTGGTAATCGCGCATATAAGCTTGGTAATCAGAGTGAAAAGCGGTTCATATGTCAGTGTTGTGATTTCGTTCCACGGTGTCGAATCTATATGGTTGAAAATTCTTATATAGCTCAGATAGTCATTACCAATGCCATATCTGAATACGGTTACAATATACATCAGCACAAACATAACTGCGAGATAAATTATTTTCTTTACCTTTGTAGCTTTTCTTCCCGCAAGAGGGATACCGAGAATTACTGCAAGGGCGAAAAGTGCTATATAAACTGCCATTGAGGATGCCTTTCATAAAACAAGTTATTAATATACATTATTTAGTATATCACAAACCTTCAAAAAAATCAATCCTATTTCATTTATTTGTTAATTATACATAAACTGAGGCAAAAATTTTTTACACTATTGAAACAATATCTTTTGTACATTATTTTACACTATTGATTTTTATTATGTTTAATGGTATAATGAATTATTATGCGCAAATATTGCATTTACGGAGGTTTTTATATGAAGCTTGTAGATGTCGGTTACGGTAACAGAGTAAGCGGAGAGCGTATTGTGGCGGTCATCGGTGCTGATTCAGCACCCGCAAAAAGGCTTGTTTCCGCTGCAAAGGAGAAATTCACGGCAATTGACGCTACCTGCGGAAAAAAGACCAAGACCGTTATTGTCATGGACAGCGGACATATCGTAATGTCTGCGAAGGAACCCGAAAGCATCGCTTCAACGGAAAATTAAACGAAAGAAGGATATATAAATGAGTAAGGGAATTTTAATTGTTGTATCTGCGCCTGCAGGCTGCGGAAAGGATACCATTCTTGAACAGGCTTTAAGCCGCAACGACAATCTTTTCTACTCCGTATCGGCTACATCAAGAGCTATGCGCCCCGGCGAAACTGACGGAGTAAGCTATCATTTCAGAACAAGAGAACAGTTTGAATCCATGATAAAGAACGGCGAGCTGCTTGAATATACCGAATACTGCGGCAACTACTACGGCACTCCCAGAAAAGCTGTAGAGGATATGCTTGCGGCAGGTAAGGACGTTATCCTCAAAATTGAGGTTGAGGGTGCGGGAAATATCAGAAAGATGTTCCCCGACTGCACCATGATTTTCATTCTTCCTCCCTCCTTTGCCGAACTTGACCGCAGACTCCACAAGAGAGGCACTGAGGACGAAGAAACAATCCAGCGCAGACTTAAGACTGCAAAGGAAGAGCTTACATATGCAAGAAACTATGACTTTTTAGTTGTAAACAGTGCGCTTGAAAAGGCGGTTGACGATTTTCTTGCTGTTGTAGCGGCGGAAAAGATGAAAACTGCTGTATGCGGCGGAATAATTGACGATTTACTCAGCGAATGAAAATGCTTGTAGCGCAGGTTGCGGTGGAGAAAACTGCCGCTTCCTTTGATGATCTGTTCAGCTATCTTGTGCCGCCTGAGCTTTGTGGAACGGTCCGCGTGGGTATGCGTGTTGCAGTTCCTTTCGGACGGAGCAACAAAACCCGTGCAGGTGTGATTTTTTCGCTTTCAGAAGGCGAACATGACGGTAAGCTTAAAAGCATTATTTCCGCAGCTGATGACGGTATTATTCTTGACGGAGAAATGCTGAAGCTGTGCGAATGGCTTAAGGAAACAACCTTCTGCACCTACTATGACGCTGTAAGGACAATGCTTCCCGCAGGTCTTTCCATAAAGACGGAGGAGAAATATGCCCTTGCGGATAAATACAGTGCCGAGGGACTTACTGAGCAGGAAAATGCCCTGCTTACATTGCTTAAGCTTGCAGGTAAAAAGGAGTTTTCGGCTTTGCTTTCACAGCCCGAAAACAGGAAGACGGCAGAAAGCCTTGCGGAAAAGGGCGTGCTTGTAAAAACAGAGCTGATAAAGCGCCGTGTTGGTGACAGTACAGAGCGTATTGTAACCCTTACGGGAGCTGATACATCAGAAATGAAGCTGTCGCCCAAGCAGAAAGCAGTGATTGAAACACTGACCGAATCGGGTGCGGCTTCTGTAAAAGAGCTTTGTTACCTGTGCGGTGTCACTGAATCGGTGGTGAAGAATCTTGCGGCAAAGGGTGTTGCTGAAATACACGAGGAAGAAACCTCAAGAGCGCTTTCCAAGGACGCAGTTTCCACAGCGAAGCTGTCCGATATAGTTTTTTCGCCCTTGCAGCAGGAAACCTATGACGGCATAAAATCGCTTATGGAAACGGGCAAGCCCAAATGCGCATTGCTACACGGCATTACGGGCAGCGGCAAGACCTCGGTTTTCATAAAGCTTATAGAATACGCACGTGACAGCGGCAGAACAGCTATCCTGATGATTCCCGAAATTTCCCTGACTCCCCAGACGGTGGGAAAGTTCCAGAGCCTTTTCGGAAACACGGTAGCCATTATCCACAGCGGTCTGTCTCTCGGTCAGCGTGCGGACGAATACAAAAGAATACGACGGGGCGAAGCGAAAATCGTTATCGGTACACGAAGCGCGGTTTTTGCACCCCTTGAAAATATAGGAATAATTGTTATGGACGAGGAGGGCGAGCATACCTACAAATCGGAAATGTCTCCCCGTTATCATGCCCGTGATGTGGCGAAGCAGAGGTGTTTTCACCATAATGCTTTACTGCTTCTGGCATCGGCAACTCCGTCCTTTGACAGTTATACAAATGCCCTCAGCGGCAGGTATCATCTTTTCGAGATGAATCAGCGTTACAGTGACGCAAGACTCCCTCACGTAAAGATGATAGATATGCGTATTGAGGCGGAAAACGGCAACAGAGGAAATTTCAGCGAGGAGCTTCTCTGCGAGCTGAAATATAATCTTGACAAGGGCGAGCAGTCCATGCTGCTTCTTAACCGCAGAGGTTATCACACTTATGCCAACTGCATAAGCTGCGGTGCGGTGGTGGAGTGTCCCAACTGCTCTGTTCCTCTTACCTATCACAAAATAAACGACAGCGTAATCTGCCATATATGCGGCTTTCATAAGGCAATGCCGAAAGCCTGCGAAAAATGCGGCAGCAATTATATATATCAGAGCGGAACAGGCACTCAGCGTATTGAGGACGAGATAAAGGAATATTTCCCCAATGCGAGAGTGCTTCGTATGGACGCAGACACCACCATGTCCAAGTTTTCATATGAAAAACGCTTCAAGGAGTTCCGCAACAACGAGTATGATATAATGGTAGGCACTCAGATGATAGCCAAGGGGCTTGATTTTGAGAATGTAACCTTAGTAGGCGTTCTGCTTATTGACCGTTCTCTTTACGCAGGTGATTATCTCGGATATGAAAAGACCTTTTCGCTGGTGACTCAGGTTGTGGGACGCAGCGGCAGGGGCAAGAAAGAGGGAAGGGCATTCATACAGACCTTTACCCCGGACCATTATGTTTTAGAGCTTGCGGCACAGCAGAATTACAAGGAATTCTACGAGCAGGAAAGCGAAGTGCGCAAGGCGCTTATCTTTCCGCCCTACTGTGATATATGTATGGTGGGTTTTTCTTCCCGCAGTGAAACAGCGGTAACAACGGCGGCGGATAAATTCTTAGCAATGCTGAAAACCGAAGCTGACAGGGCAAAGGACATTCCCGTAATTATGCTTGGCCCTACAATGAACGGCAGGATAAATAACAGCTACCGTGCAAAAATAATAATCAAATGCCGCAATTCAAAGGCTTTCCGCCATATGCTGAGAAAGGTGATGAACATGGCATATAGGGATACAGCCTTTAAGGATGTAAATTTCTTCGCCGATTTCAACGGCGAGATATTCTGATATACGGAAAGGAAGGACAGAAAATGGCATTAAGAAATATTGTGAAATTCGGTGAGGATGTACTTAAGAAAAAGTGTCGTGAGGTAACGGTTTTTGATGATAAGCTCTGGGTGCTTCTTGATGATATGTATGAAACAATGACAGCGGCAAACGGCGTCGGTCTTGCAGCTCCTCAGGTAGGCATTTTGCGCAGGGTTGCGGTAATTGACGTAGGCGAAGGTCCTATTGAGCTTATCAACCCTGTAATTACATCAATGAAGGGCAGACAGAGAGAGGTCGAAGGCTGTCTTTCCGCACCGGGACAGTGGGGTTATGTTGTACGTCCCGCAAAGGTAAAGGTTACAGCTCTGAACCGCTACGGCAAGGAATTCAAAATTGAGGGTACAGAGCTTCTCGCCCGTGCATTATGCCACGAGATTGACCACCTCAACGGTGTTGTATTTACTGACCTTGCGGATGAAATGGTTGAACCCGAAGAGGAATAATCGGAGCTTATGCTTAATGAATAGTGAAAAGTGAATAGTGAATAGTGAAAAAGTTTTGGAGTCCGCTTTGCGGACAAATTAAAATAATCGCCGTCAGGCGATACCGTAGCTATTCACCCTTAGATTTTAGTTTTTCACTTGAGTGAAAGGATTTTTGAAAATGAACATAGTATTTATGGGTACTCCTGATTTTGCAGTGCCTTGCCTTGAGGAGCTTGTAAAGTCGGAGCATAAGGTTTGCGGCGTGTTCACACAGCCCGACAAGCCTAAGAACAGAGGACAGAAAATGCAGTTTTCTCCTGTAAAGGAATGTGCTGTCAAGTATGATATTCCCGTGTATCAGCCTCTTTCTCTCAGAAAGGGCGAGGATGCTGAAAAAAGCATGGAGATTTTAAATGAGCTTAATCCCGATTGCATTGTGGTTGCGGCTTACGGTCAGCTTCTGCCGAAATCCGTCCTCGATTTACCGAAATTCGGCTGCATAAATGTCCACGCCTCCCTTTTACCCCGTTACAGAGGTGCGGCACCTATTCAGCACTGCATTATCAACGGTGAAAAGGTAACAGGTATTACTATTATGTATATGGCTGAGGGGCTTGATACAGGTGATATGATTTTAAAGGAAGAGGTTGAAATTCACGAAAGAATGACCGCTTCCGAGCTTCACGACCGCTTTACGGAAATCAGCGGCCCGCTTCTCCTGAAAGCGCTTGCTCAGCTGGAAAACGGCACTGCCGAAAGAATCCCCCAGACAGACGAAAACACCTGCTACGCTTCCATGATTTCCAAGGAGATGTGCAGGATTGACTTTACAAAGCCTGCTGAGGCTGTATATAACTTTATCCGCGGAATGTCCGCAAGCCCCTGTGCTTTCACAATGCTGGGCGACAAGCGTTTGAAGGTGTACTTTGCGGAAAAGACCAATATAAAAACAACTGCAGAAGCAGGAACAACCATTGACGATATTTTTTCTGTTGCCTGCGGTGACGGCGGAGTTATCAGACTCAGCGATATTCAGCTTGAAGGCTCAAAGAGAATGAATGTAACCGACTTTTTAAGAGGAAGAAAAATCGGAAAGGGAACAAGGCTCGGTTAAAAGGAGAGAAAAATGGAAATCATTTATTTGCTGTTCAGTGATTACTGGCCTCTGGCAATAGGAATCATCGGTGCGCTGATTTTTTCAGTTGCCACAAGTCTTGAGGTAGACGCTACCTTTAAAAAATACAATGCCGACTACGTGGATTCAAAGACGCCTGCCTGTGACGCGGCACGTCAGATTCTGGACATGAACGGACTTCACGATGTGCAGGTTGTAAAGATAAAAGGCCATCTTACCGATAACTACAATCCGAAAACAAAGACAGTTTCTCTGTCTGAAAGCGTTTACGGCAGTGCTACAGTCTCCGCTGTGGGCATTGCCGCTCACGAATGCGGCCACGCAATCCAGCACGCAGTAGGCTACACGCCCATAAAGCTTCGTACAATAGTTGCACCTGCGGTAAGCCTGTTTTCAAACTCATGGCTGTGGGTATTTCTCATAGGCTGTTATATGAACTGGATGCTGCTGATTGAAGTAGGTATAGTTTTCTTCAGTACAATAGTTATATTCCAGCTTATAACTCTTCCTGTGGAGTTCAATGCAAGCCGCAGGGCAATTGATACCCTTGTCCAGACAAAGATACTGTACGGCACGGAAGTTGCAGGAGCAAGAAAGGTGCTTAAAGCGGCGGCAATGACATACATTTCCGCACTTATCACCTCTATTATGCAGCTTCTCAGACTTATTGTAAGAGCCAACAGCAGAAGAAGATAACGAAAGGACACCGATTTATGGCGACAGCAAGAAGCATAGTTCTTGATTTACTGGTAAAAACAGAGGAAAAGGGCGCATATTCCAATATCGTACTGGACAGCGCACTTGAAAGGAACGCTCTTTCCCCAAGGGACAAGGGTTTTGCAACTGTGCTTTTCTATGGCGTTCTTGAACGGAGAATGACTCTGGATTTTGTTGTCAGAGCCTATTCAAAAACAGAATTTGATAAAATAGATATAACTGCGGTACAGCTCCTCAGAATGGGACTTTATCAGCTGCTCTATATGGACAGTGTGCCTGACAGTGCTGCGGTGAATGAAACGGTAAAGCTTGCTTCCCAGAAGCAGAAAGGCTTTATAAACGCAATTCTGCGAAGCTTTCAGCGTGACGGGCTTAAAATCGACTACGGCACTCTTGAGGGTGATGCTAAGCTTTCGGTGGAGTATTCCTGCCCGAAATGGCTGGTAAAAATGTGGAGAAACCGCTTCGGTGAAGAAAAAACTGTGGCAATTCTCAAATCCACCTTCGGAAGACCGCCGCTTTTTGTAAAGGTGAATACCCTTAAATGTGATGCGGATACGCTTATTGCCGAATTTAAAAAGGACGGCATTGATGCACGGAAAAACAAGCTTCTTTCCGACTGTGTGGAGGTTGACCGAATCGGGGGAATCGAAGCCTGCCGCGCTTATCGTGCAGGACTTTTCCACGTTCAGGATATTTCCTCCCAGATATGCTGTAAAATAGTGAAGCCTGTAATGGGTGAAACGGTGCTGGATATGTGCGCTGCACCGGGTGGAAAGTCCTTTTCCATTGCCGAAGCTATGGGCAACAAGGGCGAGCTTCACAGCTTTGACCTTTATGACGGAAAAATATCAATGCTCCGTGACGGTGCAAAACGGCTTGGCATAAACATTGTCACCGCAGATGTCAATGACGCTTCGGTTTACAACGAAAATATCCCCATGGCGGACAGGGTGCTGTGCGATGTGGTATGTTCGGGTCTGGGAGTAATACGCAGAAAGCCCGAAATAAAATACAAACCCAAGGCGGAGCTTTCCGACATCCCTCCCATTCAGAAGCAGATTCTCAGAACTGCAAGCCGCTATGTAAAGGTCGGCGGAACATTGATTTACTCTACCTGCACGCTGAATTACGATGAGAACGAAGCGGTTGTAGAGGAATTTTTAAAGGAAAACAAGAATTTTGCACCCGTAGCGGTGCCGATTGATATAGAAAAAGAGGGCGCAGATTACTGCCGTAATTTCTTCCCCGATGTGACAGGCGGAGACGGTTTCTTTGTGGCAACCCTGCGCAGAATGGAATAACATGGAAAAAATTGACATACTTTCCCTCAGCTTTTCCGAGCTTGAAGCGGAAATTCTCGCAATGGGCGAGAAGAAATTCAGGGCAAAACAGCTTTACGAGTGGCTGCATAAGAAAAAAGTAACAGAGTTTTCACAGTGTACTAATCTTTCTGCACAATTTATTGCAGCTCTCGACGAAAAATTTTGTCTGAATAACCTAAAAATCAAAAAAAGACTTGTATCTTCTATAGATAATACTGTAAAATATCTCTATGAGCTTTCTGACGGTGAGCGTGTTGAGACGGTTCTTATGAGCTACGCCCACGGAAACAGCCTTTGTATATCCACACAGGTAGGCTGTAAAATGGGCTGTGCTTTCTGCGCTTCCACAAAGGCAGGCTTTGTAAGAAATCTTACTCCTGCGGAAATGCTGCTTCAGATATATGCTACTGAACGGGACAGCGGCAGACCCGTTGAAAGCCTTGTGCTTATGGGTATCGGCGAGCCGCTGGATAATTACGACAATGTGCTGAAATTCTTACAGCTTTTATCCGCACCCGAGGGCAGAAACATGAGCTTGCGCCATGTTTCACTGTCAACCTGCGGTCTTGTGGATAAGATAAATGAGCTTGCAGAGCTTAAGCTGGGACTGACATTATCCCTGTCACTCCACGCTCCCACTGACGAAAAGCGCAGTGCCATAATGCCTGTAAACAATAAATATCCCGTGGCAGAGGTTATTGCCGCCTGCAGGAACTATTTTGAAAAGACAGGCAGACGTATAAGCTTTGAATTTTCCCTTATTGCTGACGTAAACGACAACCGTGAGACAGCTATGGAGCTTATAAAGCTTTTGAAGCCCTTAAGCCCCTGTCACGTAAATCTTATTCCCGTAAATGAAATACGTGAGGGCGGATTTAAAAAGAGTCCCAATGTAAAGAGCTTTCAGAAGTTTCTTACAGAGGGCGGACTAAATGCAACCGTCAGACGTACTCTCGGTGCGGATATAAGCGCCGCCTGCGGACAATTAAGACGAGATAACATATAAAGGTTACAGAACGTAATAATATGCAGAAATCTGTAACCTGATTGTAATAAAATAACAGTTGATTTGTAACCTCTAATAAGGTATACTGATATATGGTGGTGATTTGATTTGAAATGCTTTTCCAAAACAGACATAGGTCTTGTAAGAAGCGAAAACCAGGACAGAGTATGGACAGGCAGTCTTGACGAGGACGCTGTTGCAATAATCCTCTGTGACGGTATGGGCGGCGAAAACGCAGGCAGCGTTGCAAGCCAGATGACAATTGACTTTATGTCGGACAGAATCCGTAAGGGCTTCCGTTCAAATATAAACAGGAATTACATAAGAAATCTCCTTATTACTTCTGTTACTGCCGCAAACAGTCTTGTATATGACAAGGCTATGAGCGAAGCGGATAAATACGGTATGGGTACTACCTGCGTTGCGGGCATTATCTACAATAATCGTGCCTATATAATAAATGTAGGCGACAGCCGTGCATATCTTGTTTTTGATGACAGTATGCAGCAGATTACAAAGGACCACACCTATGTAAGAAGACTTGTGGAGCGAGGCGATATAACCGAAGAGGAAAGCCGTGAGCATCCCAAGAGAAACCAGATAACAAGAGCAGTGGGAGCAGAGAAGAATATTACTCCCGACTACTTTGAAATAGACCTTGATGAAGGAAATGTACTGCTTTTCTGTTCCGACGGGCTTCATGCCTACGGACAGGATGTGGAAATTGCTGGGATTGTTGTAAATAATCCAATCGGAAAGGTGTGCGACCTGCTGGTTGACTACGCACTTGCCAACGGCGGCAGGGACAATGTGTCAGTTGCGGTTGCTCAGGTATAATGCAGAGAGCATAGAAAAGGAATTGTTGAAATGGATAAGAATATAGGAAAGAAGCTGGACGGGCGCTATGAGCTTTTAGAGCTTATCGGCGTCGGCGGTATGGCTGATATTTACAAGGCAAAGGATGTCGCCGATGACAGAACTGTTGCGGTAAAGATACTGAAGAACGAATTTGCGGCAAGCGAGGATTTTCTCCGCCGTTTCCGCAATGAATCAAAGGCTATTGCACTTCTGTCACATCCTAATATCGTAAAGATTTACGATGTTGGTTTTACGGACAAGATTCAGTATATTGTAATGGAATACATTGATGGTATCACCCTCACCGAATATATTGCAAGACAGGGTGTGCTGAAATGGCGTGACGCAGTGCATTTCACCACGCAGGTGCTCCGTGCCCTTCAGCACGCACACGACAGAGGAATTGTTCACCGTGATGTAAAATCCCAGAATGTAATGCTGCTGTCTGACGGAACTATAAAGGTCATGGACTTTGGTATTGCACGCTTTAACCGTGAAACCGACAAGACTATGTCTGAAAAGGCTATCGGCTCGGTTCATTACATAAGCCCTGAGCAGGCACGGGGTGAAATGACTGACGAAAAGAGCGACATTTATTCTGTTGGCGTAATGCTTTACGAAATGCTGACAGGTGAGAAGCCCTTTGACGGCGAAAACCCTGTTTCCATCGCAATCAAGCATATGCAGATGACACCCAAGCGCATCACTGAAATAAACAGCTCTATTCCCGAAGGTCTTGAAGAAATCACAATCAAGGCAATGCAGAAGGAGCCCTCCAAACGCTATCAGACAGCAGGGGAAATGATAAAGGATATTGAGGAATTCAAGAAGAATCCCAGCATTGTATTTGAATACAAGTATTTCTCCACAGACGGTTCTACAAAGTATTTTGACAAGGTAACACCCGAACAGCAGAACAAGGCGGCGGGAAAACGCAAGGTTCCGCTGGTTGAGGTTGATGATGACGATGATGATGAAGAGGATGATGACGACGGCTATTACGACGACGAGGAATACTATCAGCGCCGCAGACGTTCTCCTATCCTTCCTATTCTCTTCGCCCTTGCAACTGCCTTTGTAATTATGACAGCGTGGCTTATCCACACCATAGTTACAGAGAATTTCGAGGTTATCGAAAGTCAGAGCGGCGAGGAAGTAACTATGCCGTATCTTGTTAATATGACATGGGATGAGGTACTTGCCCAGTACAATGACTACAACTTTATTCCCACTCTTGAATATTCTTCGGAATATGAAAAGAATGTTGTTATGGAGCAGAGCGTAATGCCCGGCAGAAGCATCAGAAAGAATCAGGTTATTGAGGTTGTTGTCAGCAGCGGTCCGAAGCTTGTGGAAATTTCCGATTATACAGGCAAGCATATTGACGACGTTATCGCATTGCTTCTGAAGCAGGATTTACAGTACAAGATTATCAGAACGGAAGATGACGAAGTCGCACAGGACTTTGTTGTAAAGACAAATCCCCCCGCACGTGAATTTGTAGAGGTAGGCGATACAGTAACCTGCTATGTAAGTCTCGGACAGAGCAACGAATCTACTGCAGTTCCGAACATGGTTAACCTTTCTCTTGCCAGTGCTAAGGAAAGAGCAAAGGAATACGACATTCTTCTTACTATCATATATGAGCCCAGCACAGAGGTAGATGAAGGCAGGGTAATCCGTCAAAATATCGAAGCTACAACCCTTGTTGAAAAGAATACAATGGTTGAAATCGTTGTAAGCGACGGCAGCGAACCTGTACGAGAGGCAAGCGTTGTCATAAATATTTATGAAGGTGCAACAGGCGAATTTATCTTCAAGTACTACATCGACGGCACACTCCAGGAGGATATGACTGAAACCAAGGATATCTCCCTTATTGAAAAGATAGAGTGGACTTTTGAAAACAGTGATGTGCATGAATATGCTATTCAGGTAACCTCTGTCGATACAGGTGCAACAGGTCTGCTTTACAATATGGAGGTAGATTTTACAACAGACCCGCCTACAAAGGACCATCACGATACCTTCAATTCAAAGGTGTTCAAGCAGCTGCTCAGTGCTGAACCTGCTGAGGACTGGGAGCAGGGCGGTATTCCTTCCACGCAGACGGGAGTGACCGAAACAACTCCTGAGGACGCAGAAGAAACACCTGATGTCTCCACAGAAGAAAGCAGTGATGTCACAACCGAAGAGCCGTCTGCCGAAAATACAGATGAGTCACCTGAGGAAATTACCGAATAAAGAGGTAAAAGTTGGAAATTAAAGGAAGAATTATTAAGTCTGTCGGCGGTATCTACGAGGTAGAAACCGCCGACGGAAATTATCAGTGCAAGGCGAGGGGCATTTTCCGCAGTAAGGGCATTTCACCCTATACAGGGGACTTTGTTCGTATTTCTGCTGAGGATAACGCAGAGCCTGTAATTGAAGAAATATACCAGCGGAAAAACGAGCTTATCCGTCCGCCTATGGCAAATCTGGATATTGTATTGCTGGTGATTTCTGCCTGCGAGCCGTATCCGAATGCTTACGTAATTGATAAGCTTATTGCGGTTTTTGAAAACAAGGGCATTGAAACAGTGCCCGTGTTCACAAAGCAGGACAAATCCGACAGCACAGAGCTTATAAGCGTATACGAAAGCCTTGGCTACCGCTGTTTCAGAGTTGACAATACCACGGGACAGGGCAGCGATGAAATCAAGGAATATATAAACGGCAAGACTGTTGCTCTTATAGGAAATTCGGGAGTTGGAAAATCCAGTCTTATCAACTGTATTTTCCCTGAGCTTGCCCGTGCAACAGGCGAAATCAGCAAAAAGCTGGGCAGAGGCAGGCACACCACGAGAGAGGTTACCCTTTACCGCTTCGGAGATGGGTATATCGCCGACACCCCGGGATTCTCAACGGTTGAAATAAACCGCTACATTGATATTCCGAAAGAGGAGCTGAAAAACTGCTTCCGTGAGTTTGATGGTGCTGAGTGCCGCTTTGCAGACTGCGTGCATCTGAAAGAGGCAGGCTGTGCTGTCCGTGAAAAGCTTACGGCAGGCGAAATTGCAAATAGCCGTTATGAAAGCTATGAAAGAATGTACGGCGAAATTATGGCGGCTCAGAAATATTAAAAATACCAAGGTGTAACGCCTTGGTATTTTTGATGAATAATGAAAAATTATGGTGTCGGGCTTTGCCCGACGGATTTATAAATTTCTGCTGAAGAGCATATTTATTGCCGCATTTATCAGCAGTGCCGCAGAAATAACCGCTCCGACAATTGAAAAGAAGGACAAACCGAAAAGCAGTGGCATAAGTGAAATTACGAAGGCAATCAGGGACAGCGTAGCAATTCTTTTTGCAGCTGTCTTTTTTGGCTTTATGATAAAAAACACGGTCAGAATAAGAATTATGCAGGTAAGAACGGCCGTTATCAATGGCGCAAAGTTAGCATACCCGAAAGGCGTAAGGTCAAAATACGAAAAGGTTTCCCTGAAAGGCTGTCCCTCGGGATTAGCAAAGTTAAGTACCGCACCGTAGGGCAGAATTTCACATACAAGAGCAATAGCAGGGCATATAATCGATAAAAAGCGCAGTTTTTTCATAGGAACTCCTTTCGTTGTAGATTGCTTCTGTTATATATACGTTTCAGGATATGGAAATTTATGGAGTTAAGGAATTTTTTTCAGGAATTGTATAAGGGCAGGTCAATTTCAAAGCGCAGTGCTATATTTATATGGTCAAGCTTACCGTCCTCAAAGAAAAAATGGTATAAGGATTCTCCCGTTTCACGGTCGGAATAGCTTATTGAAAAATCGCTTGTGTACTGTGTATCCTCGCCTAAAGCGGCAAGCACATCGTCATAGCTGTCGCCGAATTTTACGCCGTTTATTACAAAGGGTTCAGCTTCAGTAACTTCGCATATATCGGCGAAGGTGACGATATTGTATATCATCATTTGGTTTTTGTAATTTATAACTGTGGCATTTGCAAGTTTTTTGCCCTTGTATAAAAGGGAAGCAGGCGTAAGCTTTGCCAATGCCATAAATCTGCTGTAATCGGTCAGGCGGAAACCCTCGCCGAGAGAATCAAGGGAAAGAGGAAAGCTTAGCTGTCTGTCGCACAGATATGTGACAGACATTATTTCCTCAGTTGTCCAGCCGCCTTCGGGCGGCTCTGTTGTTTTATATTCTACGGGTTTACTCTGCTCGGCGGAAGTTGAGGCGGTTATATCTGCAGTATCGCTTTTGCAGCAGGAAAGAGTCAATATAGCTATTGCCCCAAGGATTAAGTATAACAGCTTTCTTTTCATTTTTATGTTTAATTCCTTTCTCGGATTTGCTTTTATTGTGTTTATCATATCATATTTGTATTATGCAGTCAACAGTAACACATTTTCCGCTTATGAATACAATGAAATATGAAAGGATTTTCCGAGGGAGGCGACAACATGAGAAACAGAAACAATAACTGCAGATGTGTTTTTGCGGTGGTATTACTGCTGTTCGGAATGGTATTCCTGTGCTTTGTTTCGTGGCGGTTTATGCTTTTTCTTATTGCCGCAGTCTTTATTATAATCGGAATTATCCTTATCAGAAAATGTTGACGGAGGTACATATTATGAAGGTTATCGTTATGAAAAGTCCGAAGGCATTTGCGTGGCTGCTTCGCCTTATTTTCGGAGTCAGGGCAGGAAAGGCATAAGAAACGGTATTATCCTGTCACATTATGCCGTAAGGCGTCCTTGCTTGTCCGTGGATATTGTGGTAACATAAAAAATGCCGCAACAGGATAAGCCCGGAACGCCCGTATGTGCAGCCTGTAAGGCGAATAAGGCAGAAAGGAATGAAATAATGGAAGAGGAAAAAATTGCAGGAAAGGAAGAAATACTGGAGTATCTTACCAATGTAATGCGTGACGCAGGAGTTGACGAAAAGACACGTATGAAAGCGTCGGAGCAGCTGGGTAAATATCTTGGCATGGATACGGCTAAAATCAGAGCCGAAGGGAAAATGACGGTGACAATCTGTGATGACATCAGCGGAAAATAAGATTCTGCTGTCGGAGCTGATTGCACCGTCTTTTTATTCTGTTCACCGTGATATTCAGGAAAACCGCTGCACCCACTACGTTTTATGCGGCGGCAGAGGAAGCTGTAAATCCTCATTTGTAAGCATAGAGGTCATTCTTGGGATAATGAACGATGAAAACGCCAACGGCGCAGTAATCCGCAAGGTAGGACAATACCTCCGTGACAGCGTTTTCGAGCAGCTTCTGTGGGCGATAGAGAAGCTTGGGGTTTCCCATTTATGGGAAGCGAAGGTGACAACTCCCGAGCTTATTTTCAGGCCCACAGGTCAGAAGATACTTTTCCGTGGCGCAGACAAGCCGAGAAAACTCAAGTCCACAAAGGTTGCAAAGGGGTATATCAGATATATCTGGTATGAAGAACTGGACGAGTTTTCGGGGCAGGAGGAAATTGATACCATCAATCAGTCCTTAATGCGCGGCGGAGATTTATTCTGCTGCTTTTACAGCTTCAATCCACCCCGTGAGAAAAACAGCTGGGTAAATTCAATGTGCGACGAACCGAGAAAGGACAGACTTGTCCACAGAAGCGACTACCGCACAGTTCCCGAAAGGTGGCTGGGACCTCAGTTTATAGCCGAGGCGGAATACCTGAGGGAAAGAAATCCCTCCCGTTATGAAAACGAATATCTTGGAATTGCCACAGGGACAGGGGCAGAGATTTTTCCGAATGTAGTAGTCAGGGAAATAAGCGGAGATGAAATAAAGGCCGGTGAACGGTACTGCCGTGGCCTTGACTGGGGTTACGGTGCCGACCCGTTTGTCTATGTCGGCATGATTTATGACAAGGGTGCAAGGCGGTTGCTGATTTATTACGAGTTTTACCGCTACGGCGCAAAGTATGATGAAATCGCAGAAGCAATAAAGGCTGAAAACACGCTGAATCATACTGTTACTGCTGAAAGCGCCGAACCACGCTCAAATGATGAGCTCCGCGCCCGGGGGCTTCGTATAAGAGCGGCAAAAAAGGGAAGCGGCTCAGTGGAATTCGGTATAAGGTGGCTGCAGAATCTTGATGAAATTGTCATAGACCCTGTCCGCTGCCCCAATACAAGGCGTGAATTCTGCGGTTACAGCTTTCTGCCTGACGGCCACGGCGGTTTCCGAAGTGAATTTCCCGACAGGGATAACCACTCCATTGACGCAGTGAGATATGCCCTTGAAGATGACGCAGGGAGAAAAAATGTCATTGCCGCCGACAGGCGGAGACTGGGCATTTACTGAATCCCTTCGCTGCATTGTGCGGCGGAGGGATATTCCCGTTCTGCTTAAAAGAAAGGAAAAATTATGTTTCAGATAAGTGAAAATGTGAAAATTACCCCTGAGCTTGCGCTTAAATACATAATCAAGCACAACAGGAGTACAGATGTATATGACAGGCTTAACGATTACTACACAGGGAATCATGCTATTCTTTCAAGAGTCAAGGAAAAGGGCGCTGCCAACAACCGCCTTGTCTGCAATCATGCAAAGTACATTACCGACTGCACCACAGGTTATTTTATGGGGACGCCCGTTCAGTATCTTGCACGCAATGACGCAGATATTTCCGCTATAAAGGACGCACTGCGAAAAGCTGACAGCGAGACTCAGGACATTGACCTTGCACGTATCGGCTCAGTTTTCGGTACAGCCTATGAAATGCTGTATATTTCGGGAAAAAATTCACAGATTAAGCTTGCGAGCCTTGACCCCCGAAACGCCTTTGTAGTGTATGATGACACAGTGGAGCAGAAGCCGCTTTTCGGCGTGTATTATATGCCGATGTATACGGAAAATGATGTGATGAAGGGTTATCGCTGTTACCTCTGCGACAGGGAATACAACACGGAGTTTATTATAAGTGCTGCCTTTGCAATGGAGGAAAAGGCACAGGCTATACCTCATTATTTCGGTGATGTGCCGATTATCGAGTACTATAACAACGGCGACCGTCAGGGGGATTTCCAGCAGGTGACCTCCCTTATTGACGCATATAATGTGCTTCAGTCCGACCGTGTCAACGACAAGGAGCAGTTTGTTGACGCAATACTTCTTATAAAGGGTCAGATTCTCGGCGACAGCAGCGCCGAGGAAAGCGAAACCTATAAGGCGATAAAGGAATTCGGAATTATGACAATGGAGGACTGCGGTGATGCAAAATGGCTGACCCGTCAGTTTGACGAGGCTTCTGTTGACATTCTCCGTAAGGCAATCGAAAACGATATTCATAAATTCAGCGGTGTGCCCTGTATGAATGACGAAAGCTTTTCAGGCAACGCTTCGGGTGTGGCAATGCGCTACAAGCTTCTTGCCTTTGAACAGATGACCAAGATAAAGGAGCGTTATTTTGCAGAGGGACTCCGACTCAGGCTTAAGATGATGGCAAATGCGCTTAATACAATGTCGGCGGTGAAGCTTGATACGGATAATATCGAGATTCTCTTCACACATTCATTGCCCGAAAACGAAGCTGAGCTTGCCCAGACCGCAAATCTTCTCAAGGGTATCGTTCCGAATGAAAGACTTGTGAAACTGCTTCCCTTCATTCCCTGCGAGTGATACAAGTCTGCTGACGTAATTGATAGTATTACACAATGAAATTTGTGCAACCTTTACAAAACAAGGTTATTTTTTTATGTAAAATATATTTTATTTTTCAAAAAGCCCTTGAAATGAGCAGAAAGATGTGGTATAATTACTACATTATGAGTTAAAATGACCCTCAAAGGAGTGAGAAGCGTATATGAGAAACTGCAGCTGGTGCTTATGGCTGGAAAATCACAGAGTATTCAATATCAGACAGCTTCGTGAACACTTCGACACTCCTGTGCTTGTTGGTTATTATCTGGGTGGCGGTCTTGAACGCTGGCTCTCCGACGCAGGAGAAAATGCAGTTCTTGAACGTGTCCGTGAAATTGACCGCAGTGGAGATATAGGCGGCCAGCTTAAATGGGCGTTCGGCGTGAATCCTCCCGAAAAGGAAAACGGACCGAAGGTTATTCTTCCCGATTATCCCAGAGCAGTAAGGCTCGCCCTTGCGGCGACAAAAGGCGGTGTAGGCTGTAACGGAAGTTTTGCGGGCAGTTCCTTTACAAGCTCCTTTGTTGCAGGCGGCTCATTTACCGCAGGCAGCTCCTTTACTGCAGGCGGCTCCTTCAGAAGTTTATCCGTTGCAGGCTCTTTCAATATCGGCTCATTCAAGGGCTATTCTTTTTCAAAAGGTTCATTCAGAGGCGGTTCATTTTCATTCGGCTCATTCAGGACAGGCTCTTTCGGCGTAAGCTCCTTCAGACTTGTGAAAACCTCCTTTTCGGGCAGTTTTTCAGGCTCGTTCAGGCAGGGCGGTTCAGGCGGCAGCTTCCGTTTCTATATGGGAGAAACCGAGCTTACGAGGGAAGAATACAAGCGTACAAAGATAAATCTTTCTTCCTGCCCCCTCAATGCCTATGGCTATGGAATACACCGCATTTAAGGAGCATTTATGAATGCAATTCATGTAAATTCAACAAAGCCGTTCTTTGTAAAACATAAGAACGGCGATTATTTTATAGAGGATTTCACTCTTTATAACACTGTAATTTCCGCTTTGCAGTGGCGGAAGCTTAACGGCGATATTTTCATGTGTACTGACAGCATCGGTGCGGCATATTACAGAAAGCTGGGTCTTGAAAAGGTCTGGAACGGTGTGCTTCCCATTATTCCCGACGATATGGAGGGAATAAATCCCGAAATGTTCTGGGCGGCAGGGAAGCTTATAGCACTCCGTGAATTCGGCAGTGACTGTGCGCTTGTGGACGAGGATTTTATCGTCTGGAAAAAGCTGGAGCTGTCACAGAAGGCGGTAACCTGTGCTCACAGGGAGGATTTAATGCCTGATGTGTATCCCGCCCCGTACTGTTTCGGTGCTGATTTTCCTTTGCTTGACAGGCTGGATAAGTCCGTTCTCCCCTGTAATACCGCTTTCCTGTATATACCTGACAAATCTCTGAGAGAATTGTATGTGAATCAGTCCATAGCCTTTATGAAATCCTCGCAGGATTGTTTCGATTATCTTTGCCACATGGTTTTTGCGGAGCAGAGGCTTCTTGCAATGCTGTGCGAGTTTACAAAAACACCCATTGAAGCGCTTCTGGACAAGGACAGGCTTTTTGTGGCACAGGATGACTACACCCATTTATGGGGAGCAAAGCAGGCACTCCGTGACAATCCGCAGTTCCGTGAGGATTTCTTAGAAAAATGCCGCAGTCGCATACGCAGTGATTTTCCCGATTATGAATATGTAATAGAAGCTATTGATAAAAGTAACGGCTGAAAGCATAAGCTTTCAGCCGTTTTTTTCTTATTCTGTACCCAGATAATTTCTTACAAGCGCCTGAAGAAGTTCATCACGGTCAATACGGCGGATAAGGCTTCTTGCATTATTATATGTGGTTATGTATGTGGGGTCTTCGGAAAGGATATAGCCTACCAGCTGATTGATAGGATTGTAACCCTTTTCACTGAGAGCCTGATAAACTGTGGAAAGTATTTCCTTCATTTCGTTATCCCGTTCATCCTTTACGGAGAAGGTCATTGTCTTATCGTGCATATAGTTCAACTCCTTGATAAAAAATACATACTACTATTAATTATACACATTTTTCTGAAAAATACAAGTCCTTTTATTAGTTTTTTTGTCGTGAAACTGATTTCTTTCAAAACATCAAAAATTATTGTGCAAATTTATCAATTTTCACTATTGAATTTAAGTATAATTTTTGCTATAATATTTACATCTGAATTACGATGGAGGTAAAATGCGTTATGGCAGATGCAAAAAAGGAAAAACAGGAAAAAAACAACGCTTCCAGTGAAGGCTTCGGTTTTAAGCAGTCCCCTCTCGGATTTGATAAAAACGAAGTTAATCTCTACATAAACAAGCTCAAGAAACAGATGAAGGAGCAGCAGCAGGAATACGAGGAACGCATCAACAATATGCGCAAGAACCTCGAAGACGCTCACGACGAAAATAATGCTGCAAAGGCTGCGGCTCAGGCTGCCCCCACGGTTATCGGCAACACCGACGCTGACGTAAAGAAGGCGGTTGACGAAGCTGTAAAGGAAGCAAACGCAAAGATTATGGATCTTCGCAAGCAGGTTCTCGACGAAAGAAGAAATGTTGCGAAGCTGGATAAGGACTGTGCAATGGCGCAGATGTCCGAAAAGAAGATTCGCGAAGAATACGCAAAGCTCAAGGAAAAGTACAGCAACGTAAAGAAGTCCGCAGGCGGCGGAAAGGCTGTCGTTACATCCAATGCCGACGAGGTTCTTGCAGAAGCATGCAAGATGGCTGAAGAGGTAATGGAATCCGCAAACGCCTATGCAAAGGCTTCCGTTGAAAGCGTAAACGCATATAAGGCAAAGGTTGAGGCTGAACTCAAGGCTCGCAGCGAAAAGCTTGAAGCAGCAAAGAAGCAGCTTGATGAGCAGACTGTAAAGGCAGCGGCCGAAAATGAAACCGCAAAGAACAGCATGAAGGAAATCGCTGAAAAGATTGCCGCAGTTACAGGTCAGTTAGGTACTTTCGCAGCAAGCTTCGACGCTGTAAATACACAGATTACCGCTGTTACAGACCAGATTGACGCAGTTACAGGTCAGTTTGGTACTGTTACACAGCAGATTAATGACGCTACCGCAGCAATTGACGGTGTTTCCAAGCAGTTTGACGATGTTTCAAAGCAGATGAGCACAGCAGTTGAATCCATCGGCGGCATTACACAGACAATGACCACAGCCGCAGAGTCAATCAGCGGCGTTACACAGCAGTTTGCTGACGTATCAGGAAAGCTTACAGGTGCAAAGGATTCCTTTACATCCGTTTCCGATACACTTGACAAGGCAAAGACCTCCTTTGCAGATGTCACAAAGACTGTTGCAGATACAAAGAGCGGAATCGACGGTATCAAGACAAGCGCAGATGAAGCTGAAAAGCTTACAGCAGGTACAGCTTCCGCAGGCGGTGCTGACGCAGCGGCTCTTACTTCCGTAGGCGAAGCAATTGCAGCGGCAACAGGTGCAATTACAGCTGAGCTTGCACTTCCCGAATTCAAAGCTTCCTTTGATAAGGCTAAGCTTGAAGAACTCAAGAAAAAGCTCAAGATTGAAACAACATATGAGGGCGGAGAAGCATTTGACGATGATGAGGAAGATGATGATATTCTTTCGTCAGTGGAAATTGATGATGTTCCTTCTGCTCCCGTTTCTGCCGATGACGAACTTATGGCCGACCTTCCTGACCTTGAGCCCGTTCCCGAGGAGAAGCCTGCTGAGAAGAAAGCAGAGGCTCCCAAGGCCGAAAGCAAGCCTCGGAAGAAGGTTGACGACGACCTAAGCGACTTTATGATTACTCCTACAACCGATGACGATATGTCTGACGGTATGCCTCTCGTCAATACATCAGGAGTAGGTGCAATTGATGACTTCGCACTTGACGCGGCTCCTGAGGATTTAGGCGCAGATTTCGACCTCGCTCCCAACGACCTTACAGCTTCTCCTGATAAGGGCATGGATCTTGGCGAGGATATCTTTGATATGGCAATCAATCCTGTTGACGCAAACGATGATACGCTCGGCAAGATGATGGCTGAAGAGAAGGCTTCCGGCGAGATGGGTGACTTTGAACTCACACCTGCTGAAATCAAGGATGAATACAAGCCCAGCTCACCTGCATACGGTGCAAATGATGATTTCGGTGAATTTGCCGACCTCTTTGCTGCCGGTTCATCTGAAACTTCTTCTGCCTCCAATAAGAAAAAGCCTGCTTTCAGACAGCCCGGTCAGAACAGCGACGACCCCTTCAATTTTGGTATGGATGACGGCATGGATGATGCAGATATGTCAGCAGATTCCGACCTCTCTGATTTACTCTTATGATAAAGCTTACTACAAATGAACTCAAGGCTATGTCCCCTGCACTGAAAGCAGGGGACAAAGTCAGCCTTTCGGGATACATATATACTTCCCGTGACGCCGCCCATAAGCGTATTACCGAGCTTATGGAAGCAGGTGAAGCGATACCCTACGACCTTGACGGTGCGGTTATTTACTACGCAGGTCCCACGGGTACGAAGGAAGGTATGGCCATAGGCTCCTGCGGCCCGACAACCTCCAGCAGAATGGATAAGTTCGCACCTGATTTTCTTGACAAGGGGCTTGCCGCAATGATAGGCAAGGGTGAAAGAAATCAGGCGGTTATTGATGCAATCATCCGCAATAAGGCAGTTTATTTCTGTGCAATCGGCGGTGCAGGTGCACTTGCCTGCAAGTGCATAAAGAGCTGTGAGGTAATTGCATTTGAGGATTTAGGCTGTGAAAGCGTAAAGAAACTCTACATTGAGGACTTTCCGCTTACAGTTGCAATAGACTGTAGCGGAGGCAATATTTTTGAAGAGGGAAGAAAAAAATATTGTCAAATATGATTTATTTTTGTTGACAATGTGAAAGTTTAATGATATAATTTAGGCAGGGCCTCAAGATAAAGGGGTGATTCTCATGGCGCTTACCGATGAAGAACTGGTTCTGGCAATACAGAATTGTTCCGAACCTATGGAAAGTACAGAGATTTCATTACTGATCTACCGTTTTTCCCGTATTGTAAGACTAAAAGCGTCGAAGCTCAAAAAAAATGCCGACGTTGACAGTGACGACCTTTATCAGGAAGGCGTACTCGGTCTGCTTGAGGCGGTTCGCCGTTATAACAGTGATAAAGGCAGGTTTCAGCCTTTCGCTGAGGTCTGTATCATAAATCGTATGAAAAACGCACTGTTAAAGTCTGCAAGAGGGCTCACGATTGCCGATGATTACGATTTGGAATTGCTTAGCGATAGTGCCGCAACCACTGAGGAAAATCTGATTTTAAGTGAACAGAGTGCGGAATTTTCCGAAAAGCTTTCAAAACTGCTGTCACGCAGGGAATTTGAAGTGCTTAATCTGTACCTTGAGGGCTTTTCATACAGGCAGATTGCAGAAAAGCTGTCCGTTCCCGTCAAATCGGTTGACAACTCCCTTTCAAGAGCAAAACAGAAATTAAAAAAATGGCTGTAAAATCAGCCTTATGACCGCAGCAGTTACGGCGGTGCAACTCCGTCAACCGCCGAAATATTATTTTATTGGCGAGGTATATCGTATGTACACAGACAAGACACTTGTATGCAAGGACTGCGGAAACGAATTCGTTTTTACAGCAGGCGAGCAGGAATTCTATGCAGAAAAGGGCTTCACAAATGAACCTCAGCGCTGCAAGGGCTGCCGTGACGCAAAGAAGAATGCGACAAGAAACAGAGAAATGTTCACTGCTACTTGTGCAGAATGCGGACAGGAAGCAAGAGTGCCTTTCAAGCCCCGCGAGGACAGACCTGTATTATGCAGCGAATGTTTCGCAAAGCAGAAGGGTGAATAATTGTCGCAAATCATTGGTTTAGGGGATATATTTTCGCTGATTTGTATTGACGATACTATTTCATTAGAACAATGACAAGCACACCGCCGCCGTGCAGGAAACTGCACGGCGGCGTTTTTGTTGTCAACTGTCCGTTTACCTCATCGATAGAAAGCGTTGATTGACTTTTATAAAGGTGTGGGTTATACTTGAATTACGGTACCGAAAATAAAATTCAAGGAGAATATATCATGAATCTTTCAATCGGAGAAAATATAAAAACAATGCGTCGCAAATGCGGCTTTACACAGGAAGAGCTTGCGGCAATGCTTGCCGTAACACCACAGGCAGTGAGCAAGTGGGAGAACGGAAACGGCGCTCCCGACATTTCACAGCTTATTCCGCTGTCACAGATTTTCGGTATCACCACTGATTCGCTTTTAGGTGTTGTTTCGGCGGCGTACGGTAAGGCACACACCGAAGCGGCACTTGGTCACGAAAAAATTCTTATGTCAACTTCCCAGTCTGAAGCTGAAAAGCACCTTGCGGCATATACATATTTCCGTGCGGAATCAGAAAAAGAGCCTACTAATTACGATATAATGAGAAAATGTATCAATCACGGCGCAGACTTAAGCATGTATACGGATTTTGACGGATTCCTGTCTGATAAACCTGAACTGAGAGATGAGATTTTTGCGGATTGTGAGCGTAAGAATCTGTGCATTTCACGTTACTGCGAGGACAGAGCCAATGTTGAAAAATCCGATTATGCAATGACCTGGATTTACATTCATACAAAGGAATTTGACAAGGCAAAAAAGCTTATTGACCGTCTGCCCAGCCTTGAAAGCAATAACCTGAAAGAGCATATTATGACGCAGTATATCCATTTCCAGCACGGCTTTGAAAAGGAAAAGGAGTATATTTTCGATAACATAAGAAAGCTGCTCAACGCTACCGCAAAGGAGTTTCATTTTGACTTTGAGGACTACGCATGGTTTGCAGATTGTGATGAGGCTGAGGAATTTTCGGAAAAGCTTTTGGGTGTTCTGATGTCGTATAAGGCATTCCCCCATATATACACAGAAGCGCTTGAGCGTGAAAATATGATAAGAAAATATATGCCTAGAGTATATATGCGGAGAGGAAATTCGGAAAAAGCGGTTGAGGCTCTCGGAATTATTGCAGAAAACTGCCGTGAAATCACAAAGGATAAAGAGCCCGAAGAGGCGAAGGCATATCTGTTGTCAGAAATAAATGGTGCAATATGGAAAATTGAGGAAAGCGACAGGGCAGGGCTTACGGAGAGCGAAGGCTACAAGAAATTTATGGCAGAGATTGAGTGACAAACAAGCCGCCGAAAGGGATATATCCCTTTCGGCGTAGTGATTTTATATAGATTATTACAAAGGGCGGCTCGCCTCATATCTGACTTTTTATCTTATTCAGTGCGCCTTTTTCAAGCCGTGAAACCTGTGCCTGACTTATGCCTATTTCGTTGGCAACCTCTACCTGAGTTTTGCCCTGAAAGAAGCGGAGACTTAAAATCCGTTTTTCACGGTTGCCGAGGGAGGCAATAGCCTCTTTAAGCGCAATTTCCTCCAGCCAGTTATTATCGTCATTCTTGTCGCCTATCTGATCCATCACGTAAATTGTGTCTCCGCCCTCGGAAAATACAGGTTCATAAAGGGATACAGGCTCGGTAACTGCTTCAAGGGCAATCACTACATCCTCCCGTTTACTTTCAATCCGCTGGGCAATTTCTTCAATTGTAGGATTCCGCTTCTTTTCGTTTGTAAGCTGCTCCTTAGCCTGCATAGCACGATAGGCAAGGTCACGTAGGGAACGGCTTACTCTGAGCTGACCGTTGTCACGGATATATCGCTTGATTTCCCCGAGTATCATCGGCACGATGTATGGTAGTGGAAAAACTGTTATAGTTGTAAGCGGATACCCTAAAAAGCATAGGTAATATCCACTCTTGCGTCACATATTTCAATTTTGTCAATGCAGATACGGAGTGCCTGCTGTCTTTCGCGGACGGTCATACTGTCCCACATACACTCAAGGTTGTAGATAACCTCGTTTCGTGTCTTGATATCCGCTACCGTCTGATTCATCTTTTCTTCGTTTTCGATTGACTTGCGGATATTTTCAAGCTCTGCACGTTTATTATTGACATTATTCAAGAGTATATCGTTAGGGTCTTTGGCGTACACGTTGTATAAAGTGTCAATTTCTTTTATAAGTGAGGTTTCTTTCTTCTTAAGCTCATTCAGAGCTGTAGCAAATACCCTTTCTGCTGTGTCTGCAAGCTTACCCTTGATTGCTTTTGTCTTTTCAAAAAGGTCTTTAAGAACAACATCTTCAATATCGCAGGAATCATATCTGTAATTGTCGCAGTCGGGGTCTTTTACAAGATGTTTTTTACTGCCCTCTTGGGAATAACAGCGGATTTTTATATCCGTTTTGCCCCATTTCTGATACCGCATTTTTGCTCCGCACTTCCCGCAGACGAGCAAGCCTGTCAGCAGGTGAGGAGTAGTCACCGTCTTTTTTGAAGAACGGCGTTCAAGCTCCGCTTGTGCCCGATACCACGTTTCTTCGTCGATGATAGGCTGGTGCTTTCCCTCGTATTCCTCGTCGTTGTAAGGTATAATGCCGAGGTAGGTCCTGCGTTTCAGAATTGCGGTAATCTGTGTATCGTTTGCAACATCATACATTTCCGCAAGCTGAGTGGTTGAATACCCATCAAGGTAAAGCTGAAAGATATTGCGGACATCATCGGCGTTGTCGTTGGGAATAAGAGTGCCGCTGTTCTGGTCATAGTCGTAACCAAAGGGCGGTGTTCCGCCTCCAGGCCAGTAGCCCTCCTTGATACGTTCCATCATACCCATTCGGGTACGCATTCTGATGTTTTCACGTTCTTGCTGAGCAAAGGACGAAAGCAAAGGGATTACAAGGTCACCAAGTGAGTCAGATGTATTAAACCCATCATTTAAACTGATAAGATAACAATTATTCGGCTTTAATAAATTGTAATAAAGCTGAACTGTATCAACTATTGAACGCGAAAGACGGTCAAGCTTATACACGATAACAGCATCTATCTTTCCTATCTTGATATCTTCGATAAGGTCTTGCATTCGTGGTCTGTCAAGATTAGCACCGGAATAACCTCCGTCAATATACAGTTCATAAGAAGGTATATTTTTTGATTCGCATTCTGCAATAAGTCTTTTTTGCTGTGCTTCAATAGAGTATCCTTCTTCAGCCTGTGCGTCTGTAGAAACACGGATATAAAGTGCTGCGTGAGTAATTTTACGTTTTTCCGACTGAGTTATTAATTTTTTTGAATTTTTTTTTGCCATATGTATTACCTCGTAATAATCACGGCAAATGAACACGGTCATGGTCCATTGCCGTAATTATAGCACATTTTTGTTTTAATTGCAATTACATTTACTGGTAATTTAAGCAACAGGCTTAATCGCTGTGGTAGGAACCACATTCGCTTCGTGCTTTTTTATTCTCATAATCTGCGTCAAAAACTCCGCAAGCTGCGGAAAATCCAATTCATTCTTACTAATAATATTCCCATTCTTATCGTAACAGTTGCCAATATGCAGTTCCATTTTTATCGCTCCTTTCTGTATAATTTGATTATGGACGGGGTTCAATGGGGTTATTCGGGGGATTTGTATAAGGTGAAGTTCATTTTTAAACCTGCTCTCTGTGTTATTGAGATTGCTCTCTATTTATAGTGTGATTGTGCAAAAGTTAAAAAATGAACTAAAATTCGCATAAAATCCTTTAAATTAAAAATAGATATTTTAAAGGAAATAATTGTTGACAATTTATCATTCTTTTGGTAATATAATTAAAAATGGTATATTGGAGGTAAATAATGACATTTGGTGAATGCCTTAACTGGCTTATTGAGAATAAAAATAACGGGAAGATTAAAATTGTAGAATATCAGGAATACAGCAATCACGCAGACCTATTTAATAAATATTTATCGGAAACTCATATCCAAAAAGAAGAATGCTTTTATGTTGATGCACAAAGATATAAGTGTCCCGACGATAGCTTTAATGTATATAAAAATATATTCGGAATGATAAATGCTGATAAATCAAAAAACAATTTAATAATAGTCAATGCCCATATTTTTAAAGATTTGTACGAGGCGATAAATCTTTTAGAAAAGGATTTGGGGAGATTAAATAGAGAATTG
>CAZGRB010000003.1:0-34021 GCA_964527695.1 uncultured Ruminiclostridium sp. | reverse complement strand
ATCCAGATAAACACAAAGAATATTCTCTTTATCTGCGGCGGTGCATTTGACGGACTTGACAAGACAATTTCCGCTCGCGTAAAATCGGGTACTCTCGGTTTCGGCGCAGAAATCGGTGATAAGAAGGATATTTCCCTTACGGAAGCATTCCATAAGGTTGAGCCCGATGACCTTGTAAAGTATGGTATTATCCCCGAACTTGTGGGCAGACTTCCTGTTATTGCAGTTCTTGACGAACTTGACGAAGACGCTCTTATCAAGATTCTTGTTGAGCCCAAGAACGCTATTGTAAAGCAGTACAGCTATCTGTTCAGCCTTGACGGAATCGAACTTGAGATTGAAACCGAGGCACTCCGTGAGATTGCCAAGAAGTCAATCGAACGTAAGACAGGCGCGAGAGGTCTCCGTACAATTCTTGAGGATATACTTAACGAAACAATGTTTGAAGCGCCCAGCGATGAGAAACTTACAAAGGTAATCATCACCGCAGGCTGCGTAACAGGTGACGAAAAGCCTCAGCTTATACACGGTGAAAAGAAAAAGAAAACAGCTAAGCCATCGCAGAAGAAAGCTGCAGAATAACAAAGATAAAGCCGGTTTGTGCAATTTGCACATACCGGTTTTTGATTTTTTCTGTTTCCGACAAAATGTAACAAACGTGTAAATTGATTTCAAAACCATGGTAAAATTATACAATTTCTGCTGTTGAAATACGGTAATAACCATAATTTTTTACAAAACTATTGATTTATTAAGTTAAATATGGTACAATAGTTTTGTATAAAAATGCATTTGTATAAATTTACCATTTTTATGGTTTTACATCGGAAGGAGAGATTAAAATGGCAATAAAAGTCCCCGAAGAATACAGCGTTCCGCTGCATCTTTTCCATGAGGGCAATATTACCAAGGGCTATGAATTTTTTGGTTCGCATCTGATTGAAAAAGACGGACAGAAGGGTGCGATTTTCCGCGTGTGGGCACCTGCTGCTGCAAGCGTCAGCGTAGTCGGTGATTTCAATAACTGGGACAGAACACGCAATTATATGAATAAGATAAGCGACGGCGGCATCTGGGAGCTTTTCATTCCCGGACTTAAGGTTTACGACACTTATAAATACAGCATCGAAAGTGCTTACGGTCAGGTAAAGCTCAAGGCTGACCCCTATGGTTATCATATGGAAACCAGACCTGCCACCGCCACTAAGATTTACGATATTGAGGGCTATAAGTGGGGCGATGACAAGTGGCAGCAGGAGCGTCTTACAAAGGACGTTTACTCTGCACCCATGAATATCTACGAGGTGCATCTCAATTCATGGCAGCACAAGAACTATGAAGAAGAACTGTTTAATTACATGGAATGTGCAAAGGAGCTTGTTCCTTATGTAAAGAAGATGGGCTATACCCATATTGAAATGATGCCTATTGCGGAATTTCCCTTTGACGGCTCATGGGGGTATCAGCAGATTGGTTATTTCGCACCTACATCACGTTTCGGCACACCGCACGACTTTATGCAGTTCATTGATTACTGCCACCAGAACGGTATCGGCGTAATCCTCGACTGGGTGCCTGCACATTTCCCCAAGGACGCTGCAGGTCTCTACGAGTTCGATGGTCAGTGCTGCTATGAATACACAGATCCCCTGAAGAACGAACACCGCAACTGGGGTACAAGAGTATTCGACTGGGGCAAGCCTGAAGTACAGAGCTTCCTTATTTCCAACGCTACTTACTGGTTTGACAAATACCATATCGACGGACTCCGTGTTGACGCGGTAGCTTCCATGCTTTATCTGGACTATGACCGCAAGGAATGGCGTCCCAACTGCTACGGCGGAAACGAAAACCTTGAAGCTGTTGCATTTTTACAGAAGCTTAACACGGCATTATTCGGACAGTTCCCGAATATACTTATGATTGCGGAGGAATCCACCGCATGGCCTATGGTTACAAAGCCTGCGGATATCGGCGGTCTCGGCTTCAACTACAAGTGGAACATGGGTTGGATGAACGATATGCTCCAGTATATGTCCATGAATCCCGAATGGAGACCCGACCACCACAATCAGGTTACATTCTCCTTCTACTATGCTTTCTCCGAAAACTATATCCTTCCTATTTCCCACGATGAGGTTGTTCACGGAAAATGCTCCATGCTTGACAAGATGAGCGGACCCAGAGAGCTGAGATTTGCGTCTTACAGGACTTTCCTCGGCTATATGATGGCACACCCCGGTAAGAAGCTTCTCTTCATGGGACAGGAATTTGCTCAGTTCAAGGAATGGAACTACAAGACAGGACTTGACTGGGATGTTCTTGAATTCCCCGAGCATAAGCAGTTATGGGAATATCAGCAGGCACTCAACAAGTTCTATCTTGAAACAAGTGAGCTGTGGGAAGTTGATAACGACTGGACAGGTTTCAAATGGATAAGCAGTGACGATTACCAGAACAGCGTGCTTATCTTCCGCCGCTTCAACAAGAAGGGCGAAGAGGTTATTGCAGTATGCAACTTCCAGCCCAAATATCACGAGGAATACAGCTTCGGCGTCCCTTACTATGCTGATTACGAAGAAATCTTCACTTCCGAAGATGCTGCATTTGGCGGAGGCGGTGCTCTCAATGGCACACTTTCTTCACGCAGAGAGGATATGCACGGTGAGCGCTTTGCAGTTTCCGTAAAGATTGCGCCTATGTCTATTATGTTCTTCCGTGCAAAGAATATAAAGGATTATGACGCGTTAATGCGTGCAGAGGAAGAAAAGAAGGCTGCAAAGGCAAAGAAGGAAGCTGAAAAGAAGGCTAAGAAGGAAGCTGAGAAAAAGGCTGCCGAAAAGGCTAAGAAATCTGCCAAGTCAAAGGCTAAGGCAGAGGAAAAGCCTGCTTCCAAGGCAAAGAAGACCGAGGTGAAGGCAGAAGAAAAAACTGCTGCAAAGCCAAAGAAATCCGGACCAAAGGCAAAACCCGAAAAGCCTGCCGAAAAGAAAAAGTCAGCAGCAAAGCCCAAGGCTGAAACAAAGGCTAAAGCTGAAAAGCCCAAGGCAAAGAAAACAGTGAAAAAGTAAACATTATATAAACCGGAGGTTAAAGATTATGAACCATGTAAAAAAAGAATGCGTGGCTATGCTCCTCGCAGGCGGACAGGGAAGCAGACTTTATGCTCTGACCCAGAATATGGCAAAGCCTGCAGTTCCCTACGGCGGTAAGTACAGAATTATCGACTTCCCGCTTTCCAACTGTGTAAATTCCGGCATTGACACTGTCGGCGTACTGACACAGTACCAGCCTCTCGTGCTTAACGAGTACATAGGCAACGGTCATCCCTGGGGTCTCGACAGAGTTCACGGCGGTGTCCATGTTCTCCCCCCTTATGAAACAGCGTCAGGCAAGTCCTGGTACACAGGTACAGCTAATGCTATCTACCAGAACATCAGCTTTATTGACCGCTACAATCCTGATTATGTAGCAGTCCTCTCAGGCGACCATATCTACAAGATGGACTATAACGCAATGCTTGATTACCATAAGAAGAACAACGCTGATGCTACTATTGCTGTTCTCGAGGTTCCGTGGGAAGAAGCTTCCCGTTTCGGTATTATGACAGCTGATGAAAACGGCGTTATCACCGAATTTGCTGAAAAGCCTGCTGAACCCAAGTCAAACCTTGCTTCTATGGGCGTTTATATCTTCACATGGGCAACCTTAAAGCGCCACCTTATTGCAAACGAAATGGACGAGGGCGCTACAAAGGATTTTGGTAAAAACATTATCCCCGCAATGCTCAACGAAGGCAGTAAGCTTGTAGCTTACCACTTTGACGCATACTGGAAGGACGTTGGTACAATCGACTCCCTCTGGGAAGCAAATATGGACTGCCTCGACCCCAATGTTCCTCTTGATTTATATGACCCCAAGTGGAAGATTTACTCACGTAACCCCGTTATGCCTCCTCATTATGCAGGCCCCAACAGCAAGATTGAAAATTCAATGGTTGCTGAAGGCTGTGACATCAACGGCGAAACAGACTTCTCCGTTCTTTTCTCAGGTGTTACAATCGAAGAAGGCGCAACAGTACGTTACAGTATCGTAATGCCCAATACTACCATTAAAAAGGGTGCAGTTATTGAATACGCTATTGTAGGCGAGGACTGCGTGGTAGGTGAAGGCGCACACGTGGGCAATAAGCCTGAAAATGTTGAAAACAGAGACGAATGGGGCGTTGCAGTTATCGGCCCCGGCGTTACAGTTTCCGATAAGGCAGAAGTTGCTCCCAAGGCAATGATATCACAGGATATATGAATACAATTTAGTAATTTCAGAAAGGAACTTTAATAAAATGGCTAATATGTCTAATGTACTCGGTCTTATCTTTGCCAATATGCATGAGCTTACTGTTACTGACCTTACAAAGAACCGTGCAATGGCTTCGATTCCTTTCGGCGCAAGATACAGACTTATAGATTTCCCCCTCTCCAATATGGTAAACAGCGGTATTTCCAATGTAGGCGTTGTTACCAAGTCCAATTATCAGTCTCTCCTTGACCATATCGGTTCAGGCGATGAATGGGATTTATCCAGAAAGACAGGCGGTCTCCATTTCTTACCCCCTTACAGCAATAACTATACAAACGGCGGCCTTTACAGAGGCAGGCTTGAAGCGCTTGCAGGCGTTGAAGGTTTTATCAAGAACGCTCATGCTGACTATGTTCTTCTTACAGACTGTGACTGTGTTGCTAATGTTGACTATAAGAAGGTAATTGACTATCACGAAGAAAAGGGCGCTGACATAACCGTAGTTTACGGCAGAAGCGTATTTACTCCCGAGCAGACCAAGACCAGAACAATTCTTAAGGTAAGCGACCAGGGCGAAGTATGTGACGTTCTTATCCGCCCCGATATGGCAGGCGAATTTGACGCAAGCATGAATATCTTCGTAATGTCCAAGGATTTCCTTATGAAGATTATCAATGAATCCGTAAGCAGAAACCTTTACAGCTTCGAGGTTGATATTCTCCAGCATAAGCTTGACGAATTAAAGGTGTTCGGTTACCGCTTCGACGGTTACTATTCACAGATTGACGGCATTCAGGCTTACTATCAGGCTAATATGGACCTTATGAATAAGGAAGTAAGAACTGAACTCTTCAATCTTACAGACCCCATTTACACAAAGGTACGTGATGACGCTCCTGCGGTTTACGGTCTTGAAGCTTCTGCAAAGAACAGTCTTATTGCAGACGGCTGTGTAATCGAAGGTACAGTTGAAAACTCCGTTCTCTTCCGTGGCGTAAAGGTAGGAAAGGGCGCAGTTATCAAGAATTGTATCTTAATGCAGGATACAGAAGTAGGCGATAAGTGTGAGCTTAACTATGTTCTTGCTGACAAGAACGTAAAGGTAGGAAATTACAGAAGCCTCTGCGGTACAGTTGATTACCCTGTATTCGTTAATAAAAACTCAGCAGTTTAAGACATTATTGACAGAAAAGCCTCCCCTGTGTAAGGGGAGGTGATTTTGCATAGCAAAATCGGAGGGGTTGCAATCCCTCCGTCAGCTGTGATGACAGGTCCCTTTGTGCATGGGAGCCTTTACAAATGTTTTTTTAAGGAGAAAAACAATGCCTTTTATCAATGTAAAAACAAACGCATCTGTTTCCAAGGACAAGGAAACAGCAATCAAGGCGCAGTTAGGACAGGCGATTACTGCAATCCCGGGAAAGTCCGAGGACTGGCTCATGGTAGGAATCGAGCCTGAATACGTTCTTTATTTCAAGGGAACAGACGCTCCCTGCGCAATGGTAGAGGTAAGCATTTTAGGCACTGCTTCTTCCAATGTACTTACCACCCTTACAAGCAATATCACAGGTATTTTAACGAATAATCTCGGTATTACGAGCGACAGGGTATATGTAAAGTATTCACAGCATCCCGAATGGGGTTGGAACGGAATCAATCTATGAGGCGAGCCGCCTCAGGCGGTTCCGCCTTTTGCAATGAATGATAAAACCCCGCTGTTTTATTAACGGCGGGGTTCATTTTTATTATTCTTCCTCCTCCGTTTCTGTGTTCATAAGCTTAAGACTTTTTCTTGCCATAAAATATGTAATTATGTGAGATACGTAAAATATAGCCATGAATATTCCTGAAAGAAGTGCGGTTATGTGAGCACCGTCAGAATATCTGCTTATCATAACAACAGTATATGCAAGACCCATGCAAGTCATATTGATTATCTGCCGTGGTTTTGATGCTTTGGTTAGAAAATCGGGATTCAATGAGCCTTTTGCTGATGATTTAACAGCAAAGATTATGTATATTATTGAAGCAAAGACGGTAATGCCTATGCCTATAATGGATAGAATAATATTTTCAACAAAAGGTGCTATTAAAACAAGTAAGGCTGCTATAATTATATTCCCCCAGTAAAACGCTTTGAAGCAGTTGAAAGCAATTTTAAAAGCTTCTGATTTCTGCATTTCATCAAGTCCGTTTGTAGAAATCAGGTCAAAGTTCTGATTGATTGCTGTGTTCTTGTTATCCATTATTCTTCCTCCTCTGTTTCTTCTGCAACCTTATTGTTTTTCTTGGCAATAAAGCTGAGTGCAAAGTATGATGCTATCATTATCGCCACATATATTCCGAAATAGATAGCGATATTTTCGCCTGTTTCTTTGTAATGGTTGATAGCTACAAATATATATATTATAAGCATCCATACATAAAAAACAACGGTTGAGGGTTTCGCCATATATTTAGCAAAGGAAGGATTCAATGCACCTACTTTTGACATTTTTGCACCGAAAACAAGATAAATGATATTTGTGACTATAAGCATCAGTATAGCTGTAATTGCGTGAAAGCCTGATTTATTGGTCATACCTGAGAATATCAGAGGTATGAGGGTAAAGGCGATATTTGACCAGTAAAGTGCCTTGAAGCATTTAAAAGCAAGCTTGTAGGCATAAGCCTTCTGCATTTCATCCAGCTTGCTGTCATTTAATAAGTCCTGTTCTTCATTTAATAATTTCATAATAGTTTCCTCCTTAATTTTCCCAGAACAGTTCGTCAAGGGTTTTGTCAAGTACCTTGCAGATTGCGATACATAAGTTTATGGTGGGGTTGTAGTCACCCTTTTCAATGGCGTTTATTGTCTGCCGTGAAACGCCTACCGCTTCGGCAAGTGCCTGCTGGGACATATCCACCGCTGCCCGTGCGGATTTGAGCTTTAAATTCTTTGCCACATAATCACCTCCGTGGTTTCTGATGCTATATTACCATACATTTTACAATTTGTCAAGTATATTTTACAAAAAATAAAATATTTTTTTCAAAAAGTCGCATAAGTCTTTTCTTTAACGCTTAAAAATTTTATAGTTTCTTTGTATTAAAGTATTGACATTTTTACTTTTATATGGTAAACTGTGAATATATGACAAAAATAATCACAAGTATGTGAAAGGACAGGTAAAATTATGAAGAAGCTTGTTATCAACAACGAGAACAGACAGTTTTTATATGAAGCAATTTTAAAGCTTGAGAATCTTGAAGAATGTGAAGCATTTTTTGAGGATTTATGCACAGTGCAGGAGCTTGAATCCATTTCACAGCGTCTTGTAGTTGCAAAGCTTCTTACAGAAGATAAGGTGTATACAGACATTGTTGAGCGTACAGGCGCAAGCACCGCTACAATCAGCCGTGTAAACAGAACTCTCCATTACGGCAACGACGGTTACAGCATTATCTTTGACCGTTTCAAGAAGTAATATGGCATACACTTCCTTTGCGGAGTATTACGATTCACTTACCGCCAATATTGATTACGAGGAAATTGCCTGTTATTACAACCGACTTAATGAAAAATTCGGTGGTTTAAAGGGCATACTTCTTGACCTTGCCTGCGGAACGGGAAGCCTTTCCGTAATTTTCAGCAGAATGGGCTATGATGTTATAGGTGTTGATATTTCTCCTGAGATGCTGAGCATTGCTGTAAGCAAGGAGCACGAGGGGATAGAATTCCTCTGTCAGAGTATGACTGAGCTGGATATGTTCGGAACAATCGACGGCACGGTGTGCTCACTTGACAGTATCAATCATCTTGACGGTATTGATGAAGTGAGACAGACTTTTGAAAAAGTATCGCTCTTTTCCAATAAGGGCGCTCTTTTCATGTTTGATGTGAATACTCCTTACAAGCACGAGCATATTCTTGCTGACAACACTTTTGTATATGATACTGACGAAGTGTACTGCGTATGGCAGAACGAATATCAGGGTAATGGCAGGACGGATATATACCTTGATTTCTTTGCGGAAGATGAGGAAAGCGGAATGTACGACAGGTATTCCGATGATTTTTCCGAAACCGCATATCCTGCGGAAATTATAGCTGAGCTGCTTGAAAATGCAGGCTTTGAAGTATGTGCGTGCTACGAATATCTTACAGAGAATGAGCCGACAGAGGAAAGTGAGAAGCTTACCTTTGTGGCAAGGAAAATATAGAGCAAAAGGAACAATAAAATGGGCAAGATAGTAAGAGCATTGTCGGCGGACGGAAGCGTTCTCTGTTCGGCAATCAATTCAACAGATATAGTAAACGAAATTTTCAGAATCCACAACACGACTCCCGTAGCTTCTGCGGCACTGGGCAGACTTGCAACTGCAGGCTGTATCATGGGCGCAATGCTTAAAGGCGAAGATGATAAGCTTACTCTTAAGCTGAATGGCGGAGGCCCTTCGGGAAACATCGTTGTTGCGGCGGATTACAGGGGCAATGTAAAGTGCTATGCGGAAAATCCGCAGGTTGACCTGCCTCTTAAACCCAACGGCAAGCTTGATGTTTCGGGCTATGTGGGAAATAACGGCTTTCTCGGCGTTATCAAGGATTTAGGTTTAAAAGAGCCCTATGCAACCCAGACTCCCATTATTTCAGGGGAAATCGCCGAGGATATTACAAGCTACTATGCGGTAAGCGAGCAGATTCCTACGGTTTGCGCACTGGGTGTACTGGTTGACCGCGACTGGAGCATCAAGGCGGCAGGCGGTTATATTATCCAGCTTATCCCGCCTTTTACAAACGATGACGCTTCTATTGAAATAATCGAGCGTAATATTCAGAGTATGCAGAGTGTAACAGCGCTGATTGAATCGGGTCTTTCCAGTGAGGAAATTGCACTCAAGGGTCTTGAAGGACTTAATGGTGACATTCTTGACAGCTGGGATGTAAAGTATCATTGCGGCTGCAGCAGGGAGCGTACCGAGCAGATTCTGATGAGTCTCGGCAAAAAGGAGCTTCGCAAGCTGGTTGACGAACAGGAAAATGTTGAGGTCTGCTGCCATTTCTGCGATAGGAAGTATACTTTTGAAACAAGCGAAGTTGAAAAGCTGATGGAAAGTGCGACGAAGTAACAAAAACACGTATATTATGCAGAAATGATCTTATAGAATAATTAATCCCGCAGTTTTAAAACTGCGGGATTAGCTGTTTTTATAAAATTCCGAAATAGTTAAATACCATTATTTTTCACGAACTCAATAATATCCTTGCTCATTTCATTGCTTTTATAATGATGAATATAATGACCACAATCAAAACAAATCAGTTTTGCATCCATAATTGTTGCAAAATCCTGTTGATTTTCAATCCAATGTTCTGATGTTTGTTTGCCGTTTGATGAAAATAGCAGAGTCGGACATTTTATGTTTCCGTTACAGCTTACAATTTTTGAATTATTCAATACTGCATTTGCTTCATTGATGTAACAGATATTGAACGCATTTCTTTTTCTTAAAAGTTTATGTTGGTTTATCTCGTCTTTTGTTAATGAACGGTTATTTAACTGGCACAAAACATTTGCGAATTTAAATCTTGTTGCTGTTTTCATAAGTCTTGTTCTTTTTTCTATATCTTCGTCTGTCCAGCTGTTATAAGTTAAAGGAGTTGCCATATCAATTCCTATAATAGCTCTTACTTCATCGGGATATTTTTGTTTCCACCTTATGGCCTCTAATCCTCCCATAGAATGGGGAACTAAAATGAAAGGTCCTTTTTCTCCGAGATTTTCCAATGCCTGCCTTTCTATCGAAACAATAGAATCAATGTGGCAGTCTGTTTCATAGATATCGGAATAACCATAGCCGGGTTTTTCAATAACCACTATTCTGAATGTATTGGATAATTTCTGATAGAGAACCTTGAAATCATATACGGGTGCCACAGTACTCGAACCGGACAGAAAAACAAGTGTCGGATTGTTTACGTTTCCGCATCTGTATATATGAATTTTATGGTTGTTTATAACCGTAAAATCACCGTTGGCTTTTATTTCGTTTCGCATTACAGAAATCCCCTTGTTTCAAATTTATATTATTCGCCCTCCAGATCAGGAATATCAATTACAATATCATTACCGAAATAATTTATCAGCGGCATGAGCTCCGTTGCTGTAAAATCCGACTGATACAGCCAGTTTATTTCCATATGATACCTGTTGATTTCGTCGTCTGCCACGAAATCCAGAGTTCCGAAATTATAGGGCATATTTTTAAGCCCGTCCATAACCTTGCGGCAGTTTGAGGCAAACTCGTACATTGTCACCTGAGCGTCTATGTAGGTGATTTCCAGATTGATAACGTCGCCTTCTTCAAGGTCGCTGATATTTTTGTAGGCATAAGGGTCGCTTCCGTGAAGCTGCAGCTCAATTGTTACATTTCTTATAATATCGGAAGGCACGTTTTCGCTTATTTCACGGCTCAGCATATTTTCAATACGCTGTGCGGCGTAGTAGCGTTCGCCGCCTGTTGCGGAGTTTGCAGCTGAGATAATAGACAATACGCAGGAAACGCCTACCAGCAGAACGGTCAGAATAAGGCTTTTAACATTGTATTTAAGACGTGCTGAGCGGTTTGCAACAACGGCGAGCAGTATCTCTATTCCTAAGAATACCAGCATTACGGGTGCAAATTTCAGTGCGCCCATGATTCCGACAGGGGAAACCAGAGAGATACACATAACAATTCCCATGAAGATAAGGGAAGCGGCAGCGGAGAATGTGCCTATGTAGAAATATTTTCTTTTTGTTATAGGTCTATGAGTCCTGCTGCTTCGTACCTCGGCGAATTTTATGTCCAGCTGTTCGTTTTCCTGCTTGATTTCATCCTTCAGCCGTTCAACCTCGTGAGAGCTTCTGCGCAGTTCCGTTACGGTTATATCTTCTTCGGCTTCTTCGGGCAAATCCTGTGTTATGTCAGTCGTTTCGGAAGATTCGTTACAGAATTCTTCCTCAATAATATTTTCGTATGTTTCATCCTGTTCAATACACGGTACCTCGTCAAATTCATCGGTAACTGAAACAGCGGTTTCCTCTGTTTCCTCTTCGCCCATTATAGCTTTTTCCAGCTCGGTCATAGAATCACCTCTCTTTTTCTATATTCTACCATAAACTTTCATAAATTGCAACAAAAATCGCTTCCGAACCTGTGTTCGGAAGCGATTTTGTTAATCCCAGTAGATTGTTTCAAGATAATCAATTGGATTCAGCTTTGTAAGACCATAGCGCACCTCAAAATGGAGATGTGTGCCTGTTACAATACCGGTAGCACCCATTGCCGCAATAAACTCGCCTTGTGTAACCTGCTGACCTACAGTTACGTAAATCTGGCTGTTGTGGGCATAAACGGTTGAGTAACCATTGCCGTGGTCAATAATTACACACTTTCCGTATCCGCTGTTATTGCCCGCAAATGTGACAGTTCCGCTTGCGCCTGCGAAGATAGGAGCGCCGTAGTAGGCTACAATATCTATACCTACGTGTCCCGCATATCCGCCGTCCCAGTAGGTAAGCTCGCTTATGTGACCGCCTTCGGTAGGCCAGATGTATTTACCGTAGCTTGCATCCTCGGGAGAATAGATGCTTTCAGGAGTGGGCTTTGTACCCTGTGCAATACGTTCTGTTACAGGATTTGAAACAATTCTTGAGGATAAAATCTGTCTGTTTGTTTCAAAGCTGTTTACGTATGTCACCTTTGCTATAATATTGTTTACACCGTCAACACCCTCGGTTGTAACACGTGATACGCCTGTATAAAGTGAGTTGTCGTTGTAGTATTCGGTGCTGTAATCAACGTATGTATCATAGTTTTCCACTACTGTTACATTTACAGAAAGGAACGGAATTTCTTCACGGCTCTTGATACGGTCGCCTGCTCTCAGGGGCATATCCTTAAAGCCGGGATTCATAAGCTCCAGCTGGGCAGATGTGAGTGAAAGCTTACTGCAGATAGTGTCGCGAGTATCTCCTTCTTCCACTATGTAGTAGCCTGCACCTGCCTTGGTGCTTGTAAGCTGTGAAATAAGCCAGTCGGTATCAATAATACTTTCGGAAAGGTAAAGACCTGCCGTTTCATATTCAATCCTGTCCGCAAAGCTTATTTCAGCGTCGGGATACAGAGTCTGGTATTTGTTCAGAATGCCCTGTAAGGTTGCTTTGACCTCTGAGTTGTCAAACATAGCCCCCATAAATACACCGTTAAGATAGAAGCCGTAGGCATAATCTACGCTTAAATCGGAGTATTCAAGCATTTTATCCGCAACCTGATATTTTGTAAGTGTATTCTTGTTTTCTATAAGCTCAATGGAGTATTCGGGTTCTACCAGAATATCCTCATTGCTTCCCAGATAGTTGATACGTTCCTTTAATATATCTTCTGCGTCGTAGTAAACCTGTTCATTTTCGATATATCCGAGGAATCTTCCGTTTACCGTAAGCTTGACGGCGTAGTTCAGGGAATTTGCATAAGCTATGATATTGAAGAGGAATGTCACGCAGATAATCGGCGCAGCAACATTGAAAACCGTAACTGCAAGACCGGATTTGCCGAAAATAAATTCGCCCAGATGACCTGCGGCAATTTTAATGCCGTTCCATAGACCCTTTTCCTTTTTGCCTGTAACGATATCTTCCTTTGCACGGACAAGTGCGTGCCAGATTTTCAGGAAAGGCGAGGCGATAATTACCATAAGGTATTTGAGCCTTGTAAGAATATCGTTTCTGAGGGTGACTGTTTTATCCCATATATAACGGAAGAACCGCATTATGCTTCTGCCTGCATGAATTAAAAGCAGGACAGCTACCGAGCATATATAACGACCGAAATTCGAGAGATATAAGGCTAAGAAATCGGCAAGCCTTCTGCCGGGTTTTGCTTTTGCAGGTTTTATGTCTGCTTCTTTTATTTCAGTTTCCAAGGTTTGCCTCCTTCCGTGATATTTGTCATTGCCGTTTAGCTATGACATTATACCATATCTGAACGGATTTTGCAAGTTTTTAACCATCTTTCACCGTTTTGCATTAATTTAAGTCTTAAAATATCAATTCCGCCGTGCATTTGCACAGCGGAATTTACAGTTATCAGTCTTTTGATAATGCAGGGGGAGCAAATCTTACGCGGATATCAGGCACCTTGCTGATAGTAGCGTAGTAGTTTGTCTGCCAGTCATCGCCCTGAGAGGGGTCATTTTCGCCTGTAGCGGGAGGTGCAAAAAGCTTTAATGTAAGGTCAGCCGTACCGTCAAGAGGCTTTTCGTAGAATGCGCTCATAAGGTCGAGTGTCTTAGCTTTAGGGGACTTGTAGAACCACTTGCCGTTGATTTCCATCATAAGGTTTACATCTTCATCGAATGTGACCTCGCAGAATACAGGGTTCTTTTCAAAGTGAAGCGGAATAGCAATACCTTCTGCGTCCTCGGAGCCGCCCCAGCGGAGCTTTACGGGGAACTGAGCCTCGCCCGCTTCCTGCATTGAGGGGTAGAAGAATTCATCGTGAATGATGTTCTTGTAGGTCTGCATTTCAGGCTGTTCAATACCTACGTCAGGATTGTTGGGATCTTCGATTTCAAGACCGAGACGTCCTCTGTCACGGAACTGATAGAATGTAAAGCCGCTTAACCATAAATCCTTGTCAGCCTTGAGCTTGTCACAGAAGAGCTGTACCATATCTGCCTGCTCATAAGGGCCTGTAACATCGCCGTCGGCATTGAATTCGCTCATAACCATGGGCTTTTCCTTGCCGCCGCAGATTTCCTTGAAGCGTAAGTAGCTGCGCTTTGTTTTTTCATATATGTCGCTTACCGCATAGCGTCCGAAAGTAGTACCGCCCTCTTCTGCCACATCATAGGGCCAGCCCCAGTGAAGCGCCATATACTTGTCAACAGACCAGATATCTGTTGCCTTTACAGCTTCGGAAAATTCCTTTTCCATTTCGATTTCGGTTTTGTTAAGGTCTTCAATACCGCCGATACAGAGAATAGTGCTTACGTTGGGAGCGTGTTCTTTGATAATGTTGTGGAAGCGTACATAGAAATCAGCAACACCCTGATATGTGGTGCGCTTTGTAAAGGAGAACCAGTTGCCTGTAGCCTCGTGGTTGATTCTCATCTGCATACGTCCGAAAGGTCTTAATTCCTCGGCAATCTTTACAAGATGTTCGTCGGAAACATTAGGGTCGATTGTAAGTGTAAGGATAACATCCTGACCATGCTTTCTGATATCACGCATAAAATTAAAGGGTTCGCCTTCGGTATTTCCGTCGATACCGCCGCCATAAGGGAAATAGTCATCATAGGGGTAGTCCCACTGGAAGGAAACATTTGCATCCTTCATAACCTCGGAGATTCTTCCGGGCCATTCCTTGTCCAGAGGGTAGTAGCAGTACATGAGGTTGATGGCTCTGTGGGGTCTGCCCAGCTTGTGGAGTATGTAGTCCTGATTTACATATTCTCCTCTTTCGCTTCCGTCGCCGAGGTCAACAGCGCACTTTGCAGGGCCCATAAGAATTTTTTTGATGTTTTCCATAATTATGCAGTCCTTTTCTATAAATTTCCCTGAGGGATTTAAGTTCATAGCTTAAGTATAGCATATTGTGAAAACGATTTCAAGAGGTTTATAAAAATAATTTTTCAAATAACAGGCGAAAGTTAAGAGCTTTGGCTTAACGCTTCTGATAATCCTGCGATATGCAGGTTCAGGAAAAATATGGATGATTAAAAGGCAGGAGTTGCCCAAAGCGGCACGCTTCATATCTGCTGTCCGAAATAGCGGAGCGCTTTTTTCATAAGCTCATAGTCTGCTTTATAGAAGGGAGTTGAGGAAACAGCTCTGTCACCTGCGAAATACTCCATAACCAGATACACAGTGCTGTAATCCTCGTTGTAGAAGAATGTGCACTGTAAAAAAGCATCCTTTGAAGCATAGTAATTCACTGGTTCAAGCTTAAGTATTGCTTCAAGGCTTTCGTCAAGTCTTGATGTAATTTCCTTTATATCTTCTGCAACATACTGCACTTTCTTGGTGCGTGGAAGCGCCTCGGCTTCTTTCTGCTCGGGGGATTTGAAAATCTTTTTTCTGAAAAACATATTTTATTCCTTTCGGATTGCTCTTTATACAGAAAAAGCTGTTCCCACGGGAACAGCTTAACTGTGTTAAGGTAATTATGCAAGCTCGTTGATATCGTTCTGAACAAATGCGATAAGAGCAATAGGTAAAACGATAGCAAGGATAATGTAAAGAATCTTGTTATCCTTTGTTGCAAGACCCCTGTTTGTTCTGATAGCATTGAGGTTAGAGTCTGCGCAGAGTGCGAAAATAATCCATCCTATGTACGCTGTGAAGAGGAAGAGAAGGAACTGTGCGATAGGGGGAACGATACTGCTCTTACCTTCTTCGTCGAGAGCGTGCATTGTCTGCCAGCACCATACAAGACCATAAATGCCACAAGTAACAATGCTTAAAATAACAACGGTTACTACGTTTTTGTTCTGAAGCATAGTAATACCCTCCTTAAAATATTTATGCAACAATTATATCATATGTGTCTATTCTTGTCAATATATGCTAAAAAATGAGGCTACAACAAAAATCACTCTCTTTTGTGCAAATATAACAATAATTGTTACAAGAAGGTTAAATATTTATAAAAGGTATTGCATTTTTCTGAAAATGTGTTAAAATTAAGATAGCAGAATTATATTCTGTAGGAGTTCTGCAAAAAGAGAGCTTTTGCTCTCGCAAGACGGAAAGGATATGATTAGTATGAAGATTTTATATGCAGCCAGCGAGGCACAGCCCTTTGCAGCTTCCGGCGGTCTTGCCGATGTAGCAGGTTCTCTTCCCAGAGCGCTTGTTGAAGAGGGTCACGAATGTATGGTAGTTATGCCCTACTATATCAACACCATTAAGCAGGAAGTACGTGATACCTTTGAATATGTCACAAATTTCTACGTACCTGTAGGCTGGCGTTCCCAGTACTGCGGTATTTTCAAGACAGAGCTCAACGGAGTTACATACTACTTCATTGATAACGAATACTATTTCAAGCGTGATTACGGTCTTTACGGCTACTACGATGACGCAGAAAGATACGCTTTCTTCTCAAGAGCGATTCTTGAAATGCTTGAGCATCTTGACATCAAGCCTGACATCATCAACTCCAACGACTGGCAGACTGCACTTGTTCCCGTATATTACAACATTTATTACAAGTATCACCACAATATGTGGGGTATCAGAAACGTATTCACAATTCACAATATCGGTTATCAGGGTCAGTACGGCCTTGAACTGGGTGAAGAAATCTTCTCCATTCCCCGTCACCTTACATCCATTATCGAATATGACGGCGACGCAAACCTTATGAAGGGTGCGCTTGAAATGGCGGATAAGATTACTACCGTTTCTCCCACTTACGCTACCGAAATTCTCAATCCATGGTTCTCCCACGGACTTGACCGCTGCCTGAACAGCAAGCAGTACAAGACCTGCGGTTTCCTTAACGGTCTTGATACAGAAATGTATGACGCAGCTACCGATAAGGGTATTGCCGCTAACTTCACTCCCTCAAAAATGGCAGGAAAGAAGAAGTGCCGTGAGGAATTACTCAAGGAAGCAGGACTTCCCCAGTGTGATGTGCCTGTAATGGGTATTATTTCCAGACTTGTTGAACATAAGGGCTTTGACCTTATCAAGTGCGTGCTTGACGATATCGTTCAGGCGGGTATCAAGGTTGTTGTTCTGGGTTCAGGCGAACAGCAGTACGAAGATTTCTTTGCATATATGCAGGGCAAGTATCCTGAGGCAGTAAGCTTCAAGTGTGGCTACATTCCCTCCTACGCAAAGAAAATCTATGCAGGTGCTGATATGTTCCTTATGCCCAGTAAGAGCGAGCCCTGTGGTCTTGCACAGATGATTGCCCTCCGCTACGGTACAGTTCCGATTGTACGTGCAACAGGCGGTCTCAAGGACTCTATCCTTGACTACGGTGATGAAAGCGGCGAGGGTCTCGGCTTTACCTTCCAGTCCTATAATGCTCTTGATATGCTCGGCGCTGTCAACAGAGCAAAGGATGTATTCTACGACAAGAAGGAATGGGATAAGCTTGTCAAGCGCGGCTTAAAGGCTGACTTCAGCTGGAAGCAGTCCGCAAAGCTTTACATCGGTCTTTACGAAGAGCTTTGCAGCTGGGATAAATAATTAAACAACAGGTGCCTGAGTCGGGAAACCGATTCAGGCACATTATATGAGGCAGAACATAAGATGACCTACGAAGAAATCAAAAACAATGAATCCATAAATACATATATCCGACACGCTGATGCTTCGCTGTCCGCTCTCGGATACACAGAGCACAGCTTTGCACACGTTACGGCGGTTGCCGAAACGGCAGGATATATACTTGAAACAATGGGGTATAGTGAGCACGAGGTTGAGCTTGCGAAAATTGCAGGCTATATGCATGACCTTGGTAATCTGGTGAACCGTGTTGACCACTCTCAGAGTGGTGCCGTTATGGCATTCCGTATTCTTGATAATCTGAATATGCCCCCTGAGGACATTGCTACAATCGTGACCGCTATCGGCAATCACGACGAGGGTACAGGCGTTGCAGTCAACGCTGTCTCAGCGGCACTCATACTTGCGGACAAGTCTGACGTAAGACGTTCCCGTGTACGTAATGCGGAAGATGCAGCGATTGATATCCACGACCGTGTAAATTATTCTGTTTTCAAGTCTAAACTGAAAATCAATGAAGAAAAAACGCTTATAAAGCTTAAGCTCTCAGTTGATACCCGTATGGGCTCGGTTATGGATTATTTCGAGATTTTTATGGGACGTATGATAATGTGCAGAAAGGCGGCTGAAAAGCTTGGTCTTGAATTCAAGCTCATTATAAATGAACAGCAACTTATATAAGAAAGGCGGACATTTATGAAAATAACAATTCTCGGCTGCGGTTTCGGAACAGCGCTTTCTGTCCTCTGGGACAAGGCAGGACACGAAATCACGGCCTGGACAAAATATGAAGAAGAAATTAACGATATACGCCGTTACGGTGAGCATAAAAAGCTGCTCCCCGGCATTGCGGTGTCAAACAGAATAGCGTTTACAACAGATATATCCTGTGTTTCTGCTGCGGACATAGTGGTTTTTGCAATTCCGTCAAAATTTGTGCGTGAGGTTGCCGAAAAGGCAAAGCCTTTTATCCGCCCCGAAACAATAATTCTCAACGTCGGCAAAGGCTTTGAGGAGCAGACGAATAAGCGTCTTTCCCAGGTAATAGGTGAAACTTTCCCTCATAACAAAATTGCAGTTATGGCGGGGCCTTGCCATGCCGAAGAAGTAGGCAGAGGTATTCCCACAACAGTAGTTATAGCAAGCGAGGACAAGGAATGTGCTTTTTTTGTGCAGGAACAGCTCCAGACAGATACCTTCAGAGTTTATGTGAACGATGACGTTGCAGGCTGTGAAATTGCGGCGGCTCTTAAAAATCCCATAGCTTTATGCTGCGGAATTATCGAGGGTATGAAGCTCGGCGACAATACAACAGCTGCACTTATGACAAGAGGTCTTGCGGAAATTACAAGGCTTGGTGTTGCTATGGGAGCAAAATGGGAGACATTTGCAGGACTTGCAGGTGTAGGCGACCTTATTGTTACCTGTACCTCGGTACACTCCAGAAATCACCGTGCAGGTATACTTATCGGCGAAGGTCTTACAGCGGCTGAGGCAGTTGAAAGAGTTGGAACCGTTGAAGGCTACGGCTGTGGAAAGATTGCATACGGAATCGCAAAGAATCTGGGAGTAAGCGTGCCGATTATAGACCAGCTGTATAAAGTGTGCTTTGAGGGCAGAAAGCCAATAGATAGTCTTATTGCCCTTATGGAGCGCCCTCAGACCCATGAAAAGGAACGCTACTGGAACCCATGACCGTGCATAGCGCACATTCAATAGGAACGTAAAAACAGGGCTTTTTGTTTAAAATTGCTCTATATTTCCGTTATAAAAATGTATTTTAGGCAATATTGAAAAAATTTTAAAAAACTATTGACATTTAGTATGTTTTTTGTTAAAATATTAAGGTATTCGGAGAAGCGCTGATTAAATTCTGATACGGGCTGTCGGATTTAATCAGTGTTTCTCAAAGCTTTGATTAATGATTTTATAAGGAGGTGCTGACCCATGGCAAAATGCGAAATCTGCGGCAAGGGTGTCACTTTCGGTATTAAGGTTTCTCACTCACACAGACGTACAAACAGAACCTTTAAGGCCAATGTTCAGAAGGTAAAGGCAGTCGTAAACGGAACTCCTTGCAGAGTTCACGTATGCACAAGATGCTTACGTTCCGGTAAGGTACAGCGTGCAGTATAAGGCTCTTTTCTGATCCGAAGACACACAAGTTAACCCCTGTAATAACAGGGGTTAATTTTTTATACAGGGAAAGGACGGTTTTATGAAGAAAATATCTCTCGGAATACTGGCGCACGTTGACGCAGGAAAAACTACCCTTTCCGAAGCTATGCTCTATACAAGCGGAGCTACACGAAAACTGGGCAGAGTTGACCACGGCGATGCTTTCCTTGATACTCATTCGCTTGAAAAAAGCCGTGGTATTACCATATTCTCAAAGCAGGCGGTGTTCAGCGCCGATGATACGGAATTCACCCTGCTTGACACCCCGGGTCACGTGGATTTTTCCGCCGAGGCTGAGCGTGTATTGCAGGTGCTTGATTATGCGGTACTGCTCATAAGCGGTACTGACGGTGTGCAGAGCCATACCGAAACACTCTGGTATCTTCTTAAAAGCTATCATATACCTGTTTTTGTGTTTGTGAACAAAATGGATATTTCACAATCGGGAAAAGAACTTGTAATGGCTGAATTACAGCGTCGCCTTGACGGCTCCTGTGTGGATTTCAGCGGAGCAGATGGCGGAGATATTGATATAGAAGCGGCAGCGTTATGCGATGAAGAAATGATGCAGGAGTATCTTGAAAACGGGATTATTTCCGCTGAAAGGGTGAGAACTGCCATAAAAAAGCGCAGGCTTTTTCCGTGCTTTTTCGGGTCTGCTCTGAAAATGGACGGTGTGGACAAGCTTATTCACTGCCTTTCATTCTATACAGCTGAACCCCATTACAATGAGGAATTTTCAGCAAGCGTCTTTAAAATCACCGAGGACGAGCAGGGCAACCGTCTTACCCATATGAAGATAACAGGTGGTTCTCTTAAGGTGCGGAGTCTTATGGGCGATGAAAAGGTAAATTCCATACGCATCTATTCGGGCGCGAAATTCAGGACAACCGATGAAGCGGAGGCAGGCACGGTCTGTGCTGTGACAGGTCTTTCGTCTGCTTATACGGGACAAGGACTCGGTGCGGCGCACGATTCGCCTATACCGCTTTTGGAGCCGCTGTTTTCGTACAGAATAATTCTGCCTGACAATATTGATGTATATACGGCGCTTGGCGTACTCCGCAAGCTTGAAGAAGAAGACCCGCAGCTGAGAATCATCTGGAATGAGCGGATGCGTGAAATTTATTTACAGCTTATGGGTGAAATACAGCTTGAAATCCTGAAAAGCGTTATATCCGAGAGATTCGGATTTAATGTAGAATTCGGTGAAGGCAGCATTTCTTACCGTGAGACAATTGCCGCACCTGTTGAAGGAATAGGTCATTATGAACCCCTGCGCCACTATGCTGAGGTACATCTGCTTATGGAGCCTCTTGAACAGGGAAGCGGACTGAGATTTGCGGTAGAATGCCGCGAGGATAAGCTTGACAGAAACTGGCAGAGACTTATATTGACACATCTTGCCGAAAAAAAGCATCTGGGTGTACTTACAGGTTCACCTATAACCGATATGAAAATTACGCTTATTGCAGGAAAAGCGCATCTTAAGCATACAGAGGGCGGCGATTTCCGACAGGCGACCTACCGTGCTGTAAGACAGGGACTGATGTGTGCTGAAAGTGTAATACTTGAACCTTGGTACAGGTTTCAGCTGAAAGTACCAATGGACTGCACAGGCAGGGCAATGACGGATTTACAGCGTATGGATGCAGAATTTTCATCACCTGACCAGAATATGAACGAAACCGTAATTGAAGGCAGCATTCCTGCTGCTTCTGTCAGAGGCTATCAGAGTGAGGTTTCCGCTTATACAAAGGGAAAAGGCAGAATGACCTGTATTCCTGACGGATACCGCCCCTGCCGAAATCCCGAAGAGGTTATAGAGAAATGCGGTTACAACGCTGAAGCGGATATGGACAATCCTCCCGATTCCGTATTCTGCTCCCACGGCGCAGGATTCGGTGTGAAATGGTACGATGTGCCTGATTATGCACATATAAATACAGGACTTTCAGGTGAAGCAAAGGAGCCTGAAGCTGAGGTTCAGAAGCCTGTAAATCAGTTCAGAGAGCAGAAGGCAACCGATAAGGAGCTTATGGCAATTTTTGAGCGTACCTATGGTAAAATCAAGCGTGACGAACGCAGCGCAATGCGTACCGAGCACAGGAAAGAGCCGAAGCCTTATAAGGGCGCGCCCCTTCCCGCAGGCCCCGAATACCTGCTGGTGGACGGCTACAATATAATATTCGCCTGGGAGAAGCTTAAGAAAATGGCAGAAGAAAGCCTTGACCTCGCCCGCACTGAGCTGATAAACATTCTCTGTAATTTTCAGGGTTTCCGCCGCTGCGAACTGATTTTAGTGTTTGACGCATATAAGGTAAAGGGCAACAGGGGCGAGGTTGAACAGGTGGGTGGTATCAGCGTCGTATACACAAAAGAGGCTGAGACAGCAGATATGTATATTGAAAAGGCAACCCGAAAGCTGGGCGGAAAGCACAGGGTGAGAGTTGCCACCTCGGACAGGCTTGAACAGCTGATTATTCTCGGCAGCGGAGCACGCAGAGTAAGTGCTTCGGAATTTTTATCCGAGGTTGAAGATACGGAAAAAACAATCCGTTCATACATTGAATAAAAAGAGAACGTCGGCGTATTATATTCCTTGAAAGGGTATGATAAGCTATGAATTTTATACTGTGCGGCCGTAACTGTCGTTATCAGAAGGACGGTTACTGCTGTCTTGAAGGCAATGCCGAAATAACAAATGCGGTATCATCTCCGTGCTGTTATTTTGTCGAATCTGAAACGAAAAAATAACATTTCTCCGATAATGTGGCATCAAAATGCCGATTATCGGAGTTATTTTTTGTCCAAAAGGGCTAAAACCTTTATTTTCCAGGGAAATAATGGCGGATTTATATTGACAGTATGTTGAAATTGTGATAAAATGAAATTAATAATATTCATAATATGAATCGCTATGAACAAATTCATTTTAATATATTTTAGAGGTGTGCCATGTATAACAAGTTTTCACGAATAGTATGCGGTATTCTTTCAGTTGTAATGTGTATTTTTTCTACGGTGCAGGTTACAAATATTTATGCGGAGGAGGAAGAAACAGTATACGCTGATGTGCTTGATATTGTTTCATCTTCAGCAACTATAAACGGAAATGAAATAACTTCAGATACTGTCGTTAGTAACGGAGATGAAATAAAATTCTCGCTCAGCTGGCAGTTGAATGACGGAGGGTATAAACCGCCTGTTACATTTGAAGTAGATTTAGGATTAAGCCATATTGCTCTCAGTGATATGTCACTCGGCAGCAGCGGAGGCGCAAGTTATGAAATCAAGAATTCAAAGCTCTATATAACTCTTGTTGAAGGAGAACTTGGCAGAGATGGTTCTTGTTCCTTTGCCGGTACGGTCAAAATTAATGACGTCAGTGAACTTACCGATGATAATCGTATTACAATTACATATCTCGGAAAGACTTTTACTCCTAAAACCAATGCGTTTGCAACCGGCCTTTGGGTAGATAAGAGTGCTGTAAATTTCAGATATGATGAAGCAAGCGGAAAATATTATCAGAGTTACAAAATTGAAATTAACAACTATTCGGCAAATGATGTAACAAATGCAACTCTCACTGATGTTTTCAAATTCGACGATACAGGTATTTTTGCCAGCGAAGGTCTTATGGATTTTACTCTTGATGGAGTAACAATAGGAGCCAGCAGCGGTGACAGTATTGTCATTTCAAGTATTCCGGCAGGCGGCAAATCTGTTGCGGAATATGAAGTTGAGGTTTCTGCGGAAAAAGCACTTAATGGTAAAGATAAATCCAACACAGCCACAGTAGCGTATCAGAGTGGTAATGAGACCGTTACTTCAACAGGTACTGCATGGGCTAATCCTGATATTCCTTCTATCTCAAAATCCGGTACTTATGATGACGTAAACAAAAAGGTGAATTGGGTGATTACAGTGTCTCCCAATATGCTGAGCAATGGAGAATATTCCTTTACAGTAAAGGATACTGCAGGTAACAATCTCACTTCTGACGTTATTGCTGAAGCTACCGGCGGTGAAGTCAATCAGGACGGGACTGTTACAATTCCTAAGGAACGCTTCCAATATGACAGTAATAATGATAAATATACTCTTGAATATTCGACAGCTATTCCTGAAAATGCAGATGATACTATTTTCGGTACATATATATCCAACAACGCTTCGGTAACATTTACCGCAGATGATGAGGAATACACGTATAATGCAGGAAAAACTGTTACAATTCCGGGAATAAGCGGTGATTATATCAAAAAAACTGCAGGGGAAATGGACGAGAATGGTGTTATGACGTGGATGTTTACCCTTGCAATTCCCAATGACCCGACAGTTACAGGTCTTGAACTGTGGGATATGCCCAATGATTATTCCAACACCTATGGAAAACATACTATTAACCTTGATTCATTCAAACTTATTACGGACGGTGACCCCATATCCTTATATCCTGTTAGCAACGGGAATAATACAATAAATCTGAATTTCGGTAGTAATTATAATAATAACGAAAATCCTATAGAAGAGATTATAGGTAAGGAAGTTACCATTACTTATACGACAACTGCTGATACAAGCGTTGATAATTACGAAAGCCTTGCTTATTACAATTATTGTCAGATTTGGGTGAAGAGCAATGCAGGTGAAGTAACTCAGACATCTTCCGCACTTATTTCACCTGATATAACAGCTTCAAAAAGCGGTTTGCATGAGAGCAATGGCAGTATTAAGTGGGAAATAAAAGCTAAGAATATTTCCGGAAAGACTTATAGCGCAAATGATGTGATTTCTATTACCGATATTATCCCTGACGGACATTCGTTTAACGGTGATAAGTATTTTGGTGCGTGGATTGGCAGCAACCAGATTAGGCCTGCTTCTCCTTCAATTTCCGGTCAGAACGTAACCTTTGATATTATTTTTACTGCAGCAGCAGCACAGGAATTTACAAACGGTACAGAACTGTCTTTTTCATTCTACACAACAATGGGTGATGAGGAATATAGAAATCTTCTTATGGATAACGAGCAAGGTGATAAAGTTACTGTTTATAATACTGCGGTAATCAGCATCGACTCCGACAGCACTGAAGATGATGTTCAGGTTATCGGTTCAGCTCAGATTACTGTGGAAAACAGTGGTATTCTGAATAAGACTGTTTCTAACGAAGCGGCCGGAGATGAAAATACATTTACAGCTACATACACTATTGATGTCAACAAGGATCAGAGAGATATTGACCCTGATACAGACAGATTGACTCTGACGGATACTCTTGGAGCGTGGATGTCTCTTGTCGAAGGAAGCATTTCTATTACTCCGAACGATGGTACAGCTTCATATTCTGTCAACGGTAATACCATTACAGTTGAACTTGATGATGAGAAGTACTATACAATTACTTATAATGTAACAGGTCAGCAGGTTCCTGACGGACATAATGTGTCAGATTATTATCTTGAGAAAATGTTTTCCAATACTGCTACATTGACAGGTAATTCTTCTGCTTCTATAACCAAATCGGCAAGTATCAGCAGCGCCTACGAAAGCCTTATTGCATATAATTATGAATTAACACTTTCAGGCGAAAAGAGCTGGTTTGATACATCATATACTGCTGCAAGACCAAAGCAGATTGAAATTTTGATAACCTATGTAAAAACCGACCCATTAGGTAATGAAATTGAAACAGGTGAGTTACAGGAAAGTACTATTGTTACACCTGACCCTGACAACGATAACAAATGGATATATACAATTACGCATCTTCCTTCTATGGATAATGAGTGTAACAAGTATACTTATTCAGTTAAAGAGGTTACTGTTGATGGTTACAGTGCTGATATAACGGATCCGGAAAAGTCAGGATCAATCATCACCATTAATATGAGCAATACTTTTACTGCTCATAATACTGAACTCGGTGCGCTTAAGGTAACAAAGGTCTGGGATCATGCAGGTAATACGAATACTCCCACAGAAAGTGTAACTGTAACACTTTATGAGGTAAATGGAAATACAGAGACTCAGGTGGGTGACCCCAAAACCATTACAGGCAACGATACAGTAACCTTTGAAAATCTTCCGCTTTATAATTACAGCAGAAACGACGATGACGAACTTGTCCGTACATTGCGTCAGTACAAGGTAGTTGAAGCTCCTGTTGATGACTATACAACTACATACAGCATTGATGGAACATTCACACTCACAGATGTTAAAGCAGCCGGTACTGTTGTTTCAGAAGGTGACGCAAAGACTGTAACAATCACCAACACCTATGAAGCGCCTGCTGCTCAGCAGGAGTACGGTTCAATTAAGGTAACAAAGGTATGGGAAGATAATAATAACGCAGAAAGCCTCAGACCTCAGTCAATCACTTTTGTACTTAAGGCCGACGGAGTCGAATGTGTCAACAAGACTGTCAGCGGTACGACTGCAGAATTTACAAATCTCCCTGTATACAAGGTTGTAGACGGGGTTGTAACGGATACAAAGGTAATCTATACACTTACTGAATCTCTTGTTGAAGGTTATGACATAACCTATACAGATAATACAGGCATTCAGCTTGAAAACGGTGTGACTGATAATGTTACAGTAACGAACACCTTCAACTACACAATCGAAAAGGGCAGTGTTGCTGTAAGCAAGGTATGGCAGACTTCCGCAGGAGTTGTCGACGACACGAATGATAATTCCGTAAGCGTAACATTGTATGCTGACGGTATTGCTGTCGGCACAAAGACTGTAACACGTCTAACACCTGCGTCTTTCACTGACCTTCCTTTATACAAGTATTCAAGAGCAGCTGACGGAAGCATTACAAAAACTCCTATAAGTTATACTGTATCTGAAGAAACTGTAAGCGGTTATGTAACAACTTATACACTTGACGATTCAACCCTCAGCGGCGGTTTTAATCTCATAGCTGACAGCACAAAAAACATTACTGTTACAAACAGAAAGGAATCTGCAGACCAGAAGCACGGTTCCGTTGCTGTTACAAAGGTATGGTCTGACAATGATGACGCAAAGAGTCTCAGACCCGAAGCAATAACCGTTGTTCTCAGCTCTGACGACAATGCAGGCAACAGAACAGCAACTGTTACACCTGATGCACAGGGAAATTGGGAAGCAACCTTTACAGGTCTCCCTGTATTCAAGACAGATTCAAACGGTAATGTAACAAATGAACAGGTAACATACACTCTTACCGAAACATCTGTTGACGGCTATAGTGTCGCTTATACAGGTAATGAGAATATTCAGCTTACAGAAAGCGGTACAGCTGAGGTAAACGTTACAAATACCCTTACTCATACACCCGAAAAGGGCAGCATCACAGTAAACAAGGTATGGCAGGATGAAAACGGCAATGCACTGTTTGAAAACGAAAATGTTGCAATTTCTGTAACACTTTCTGATTCAGTTGCTGGAAATTCTGACAAGCTCGAGACAATTGCTGCAGGCGCCTCATCCGTTACTTTTGAGAATCTCCCCGTTTATGAATCATACACAAGAAATGCAAACGGTGAAATTGTCGGTGTAAATCCCATAACCTACTATGTGACTGAAACAGCGGTAAACGGCTTTGAAACAACCTATTCTGTAGACCCCACAACAGGTCTTGATCTTATATCTTCTTCCACATGTACGGTAACTATCACCAATAAGAAGATACCTCAGAGCCTGGGCTCAATCAAGGTAACCAAGGAATGGGATGATACAGCGAATACTGAAGGTATTGCCCACCCTGAAATCACCGTTGTTCTTAAGGCTGACGGTGATCAGATTGATACTAAAACCATTGCTGCAAATGCTACAACCGCAACTTTTGATAATCTCCCTGTATACAAGGCTGACGGAGTAACAGAGATTCAATATTCTGTTGTTGAACAGACGGTGGTTGGTTACAGCACAGTAGCATACAGTCCTGAGGGAAGCTTCACACTTACCGAAAACACCGAAAGCAATGTTAATATCAAGAATACCTTTGATTACACAATCGAAAAGGGTAATATCAGTGTAACAAAGAAGTGGGTTGATTCCGACGACTCTGACTTAACAATTAACGATACAATCACTGTTGTGATAAAGGCTGACGGCACAGAAGCAGCTTCAGGTACAATTACAGGTTCAAACACAAGGATTTTTGAAAACCTGCCCTTGTATAAGTATACAAGAGAAGCTGACGGAAGCATTACAAAAACAGCAATCACCTATACTGTAACTGAAACAGGTGTGGCAAGCGGATATACGGTTTCCTATACGCTTGACGATTCAACTCTCAGCGGCGGATTTAACCTTGTATCAGGTGATACAAAAGGCGTAGTTATCACAAATAAGAAGATAGCAACTACAACAACAACTACTACAACAACAACCACCACTACTGCAAATCAAGGTGGCGAAGGCGGCGACAGCGATTCCGGTGACAGCGGTGACGGAGCAGTAACAACGACTGCAACAGGCGGTACACAGAGCGGTTCAGGCACAACCACTACGACAGTCGGCTCGCAGAGCGGCTCAGGCACAACCACCACGACAGGCGGCTCGCAGAGCGGCTCAGGCACAACCACCACAACAGGCAGTTCGCAGAATAGCTCGGCTGCAACCACCACAACAGGCGGTTCACAGAATAGCTCGGCTGCAACCACCACAACAGGCAGTTCACAGAGCAGTTCAGGCACAAAAACCTCATATACAACTCCTTCGTATATTCAGACAACTACAACTGTGAAGAATACAACCACAACAAAGGTGGCTGACAGTACAGAGGACAAAACAACAACTGCACCTGTTGATGAAAGTCCTGACGAAACAACAGTAGTTGACGAAGATACTGATACTACAAAGCCTGCTGATTCCGAAGACTATGAAGATGATGACAGCGATGTGGCAACAGATTCTGACGAGTACGAATCCGATGAGGTTGATGAAATCACTGATTCTGATGATTACGAAGAAGATGACAGTGATGATGTGTATGATTCTGAGGATGAAGAAGACGAAATGTACGATGAGGACGGAAATATCGACGACTATATTGGTAGCAATACTGATTTTGAAACCGAAATCGAAGAAAATCCTCATACAAGCTTAACTATTAATTTGGGTTATGTTCTTGCATTTGCATTCGGAACATACGCATTCTTCCCGAGAAAGAAGAAAAGAATTAACAGATAACCGAAAAGTGAAGCTCCCGTAAGGTAAAACCTTACGGGAGCTTTCATTATTTTCTTGTCATCCAGACTCTCATCTGGTTTTCACCTCTGTTACCCCATGTGTAGTAAGGAACAGCTTTTGCGGTGCATTTTTTCTCTGCAGGCAGTTCAAAAGAGTAGAGAGGGTCAATGCTTTCTGACCGTACAGCTTCTGCGGTAATTGTAACGGCGTCGAGTTTTTCAATTGTATTGGAGACGGTAAGCTTCGAATCAGTGGAAAGAGACAGTGACAAAACATCATTGTCGTTATCAACACCCTCGAAGCAGTAAACGAGAGGCCCTCTTGTCACAGCCACACAGCCTGTAAGTTCAGGAATTCTTGTGTTTGCGTAATTGAAACGTGGAGTACCGTCAAGTGTAAGCACTATAACGTCATTATCGTTGGTATTAACAGTGATATAACCCTTTTCAGAAGCAGAGTATACAGTTTTTCCGTTGACGACGAGTGAATATTCCTTGCTCCACGCAGGGATTCTTACCGCAATTTTTCCGCCCTTATGTATCTTATATGTTATCGTGAAATCATAAGGATATTCTGTCTCACAGGTAAATGAAATGCCGTTATCAAATGTAACCGCACCTGCCGCATACATATGGCAGAAGGCGGTATCGGAGTTTTCGCCGTAGGCGTATTTGCCGAAGGATGAAATAAGTCTTGCGGCATTTGGGGGGCAGCAGGCACAGGTATACCATTTCGGACGCTGTGTAAGAGTATGCCAGTGAGTAGCACAGCAGCCTGAAATACCCGGTATTATTTCAAGTGGATTTACATAGAAGAAACGCTTTCCGTCCAGCTGCATACCTGCAAGAACGGTGTTGTAGAAAGCTCTTTCCATTACGTCTGCATATTCGCCGTTAAGCTCGTTTTCCAGCATACGTGAAGCAAAGAACATAAGTCCGATTGAAGCGCAGGTTTCCGCATAGGCGGTGTCATTAGGCAGGTCGTAGTCAACTGTAAAGGCTTCACCTATAAGGGTAGAGCCTATACCGCCTGTAATATACATTCTGCGTTTTGTAATGCTGTCCCATAGGGTGCGGCAGGCATTGAAAAGCTCCTTGTCATCTGTTTCCGCAGCAAGGTCAGCCATACCTGTATACAGATAAACCGCACGTACTGAATGTCCCGCTGCCTCTGTCTGCTGACGTACGGGTGCAGCGCTCTGCTGATAGTTATTATCTTCGGCATTATTGCCCCATACTGTCCAGTCACGGGCTTCCCTTTCCTTTTTATAGTATTCTGTATCACAGCCTCGTACATTCACAAAATGTTCAGCCAGTTCAAGGCATTTTCCGTTGCCTGTACAGCGGTACATCTTCATAAGAGCGAGTTCAATCTCAGGGTGACCCGGGAAGCCTTCGTGCTTTTCGGTTATAAAGCGGTTATAGATATGCTCGGCATTTCTTTCCATAACATCAAGGAGCTTACGCTTGCCGGTTGCTTCGCAGTAAGCGCACGCCGCTTCCATCATATGACCTGAGCAGTAAAGCTCGTGTCCTTCAAGCAGGTTTGTCCAGCGCTTTTCCTTATCCTTGATTGTAAAATAAGTGTTAAGATAGCCGTCGGTGTCCTGTGCCTCTGCAATTATGTCTATAAGCTTGTCTGCGGTTGCTTCAAGCTCGCTGTCAGGCATTAACGACAATGAATAAGCTACTGCCTCCAGCCATTTTGCGGCGTCGCTGTCCTGGAATACCATTCCGTAGAAGCCGTCGCCTACATCTTCGCCTCTTACAGCCTTACCTGCATTTATAAAATTCTGCACTACATGGCTTTTTTCTGTATCAGGTGCTTCATCACACAGCACAGTGTACTGATACGGGATTACGGTATCACGTATAAGCTTCTGATATTTCCCGATAAATCCCGAAGCCTTGTATGCACGGATTGATGTCTGATTGTGGTTTTTCATATTCCTGTCCTCCTGTGTTGACAACTTCTTTAATATGTATTATAATCGTTATGAACCCAAAAATAAATGGATAATATACGTGTTAATATGGAGAATTGTCGTGAATGAGATATATTTCAATAACATAACAATGCCCGTGCTCAGCGGATGCGACCTGTGTGCGGCTTCTGAGCCGTTTTATCACGCTGACAGAACGGTCGATTTCAACGTGATTATATATGTACTTGAAGGAGTAATTTACGTAACAGAAGATGAAACCGACTTTGAAATTACAGAGGGTGAACTGCTGATTCTGAAAAGCGGGCTTCATCATTACGGGAAAATTCAAATTCCTAAAGGAACAAGATGGTATTTCATACATTTTTACTTTGAAGAAAATGAAGAAATCCCTGTTTTCATACCCGATAATTCAGCTATACGGCAGTACGAACCTGTATGCTTCGGAGCGTATCTTCCGAAGAAAATAACAGGTCTTCAGGGCAGTGAACCCGAACGGGCAATAAGGGATTTTATCAGGTATTTTCATTCTACGGATGAGATGAAACGATGGAATATCAACGGAAAGCTTGCAAAGCTTTTAAGTACTCTGTGTTTTTACGGAAAGCAGCAGTCATTGAGTCTTTCGGACAGAATATGCGTTTTTCTTTCGGAGCACGTATCAGAACAATTTTCCGCTGAACGTCTGGAAAAGCACTTCTTTCTGAGCTATAAGTATATGGCGGCAGTTTTTAAGCGTGAAAAGGGATTGACAATGCAGCAGTATCATAACAGTATAAGAATGAATACGGCGCAGTCATATCTGAAATCCACACTTATGTCCGTAGGAGAGATAAGCAGTAAGCTGGGATTCAATGATATGCTGTATTTCAGCAGATGCTTCAAATCTTTTTCGGGAATGAATCCCACTGAATACCGCAAGAAAGCAGCCAGTGCCTATTGAATATATGATGATGCCGCAGCAGGTTTACCTGCTGCGGCATTTTTGCACTAATTAACAAAATTATCCTTTCCGAATAAAATATATAAGGTAATAATGCGCCTGAAATTATGGAAAGGAAGATATTATGAATGAAATTCTTCAAGCGACACTGATACCCTTTATCGGCACGGCGGCAGGCGCTGCCTGTGTGTTTTTTGCCAAGGGAGTGTTCAGTGATAAAATAAAAAAAGCATTATCTGCATTTGCGGCAGGAATAATGACCGCTGCTTCGGTATGGAGCCTTATCATTCCCGCACTGGAGCAGTCGGAAAACCTGGGAAGGCTTGCATTTCTGCCCTGTATTATCGGTATAATTAGCGGAATAACCGCCTTGATTCTTATTGACGGGCTTATAACCCGTATTAAAAGAAAATGCAGTAAAAAGAAACGGACATCAATGCTTCTGCTGGCGGTAGTTATACACAATATCCCCGAGGGCATGGCGGCAGGAGCGGTATATGCGGCAATTCTTACAGGAAGTGCAGATATATCAGCCGCTTCGGCGCTGGTGCTTGTGACAGGTATATCAGTACAGAATTTTCCTGAGGGCGCAATAATTTCACTTCCTCTTCATTCCGCAGGAATGTCAAAGGGAAAGGCATTTTTCTGCGGTATTATATCGGCTGTTGCCGAAGCGCTCGGAGCACTTGTGACAATTGCGGCGGCAGAGCTTATCATTCCTGTGCTGCCTTTTATGCTTTGCTTTGCCGCAGGCGCAATGCTCTATGTTGTGGTAGAGGAGCTTATTCCTGAATTTTCCTGCGGTTCATTTCAGGAGATATGTATTGTTATTTTCTCTCTCGGCTTTTCGGTAATGATGGCACTTGACACGGCTATGGGATGATAATGTCCCGTTTTGCCGTGATACGGCGTTGAATGTCCGTGGCACAGATGATATTCTTTAAACATACGGGAGTCAAAAAAAGAAAGAGAGGAAATAACAATGGAAATTTTAATCACCTGTCTTGTTTCGCTGATTGCGGCGCTGATTATTTTTATTGCAGTCCGAAGCAGGAAAACAACAATCGTTGACTGGCTTCTGCTTGCGGTTACGGAAGCGGAAAACCAGCTTGGCTCAGGCACGGGACAGCAGAAGCTGAAAAGGGTTTACCTCTGGTTTACAGAGCGCTTTCCCGTTGCCTCGTATTTTGTATCATTTGACATTTTTTCAGTCTGGGTTGACTCAGCGCTGGATATAATGGAAACAATTCTGGAAGGCAGGGAGGGCATCAATGGAAAAAATTAAAGTTATTGACATATCCTACGCTCAGCAGAGTGTGGATTTTGAAGAGGTAAAGGCTTCAGGTGTAAAGGCGGTGATTATCCGTACAGGATATTTCGGAAAAACCGATACCATGTTCAATTCTCACATGGAAGGAGCAATCGCCGCAGGGCTTGATATAGGTGTTTATACCTATATAATGGCGGACAATACGGCGCAGGCGGCGCTTGAAGCTCAGGAAACCATCAACAGGATTGACCGTTACAGAGGCAAAATCACTTATCCCGTTTACTGTGATATGGAAAACGGAAAGTATTATAATGAAGAGAAATTTGACGACAAGTCACGAACCCGTATAATTGAAACCTTCTGTACTGTCATAAGCGGAGCAGGCTATTACCCTGCAGTATATATCAATCCTTCATGGCTTGAACAATGGACGGAGAAGAAAACAATCCTTGACAACTACGATATCTGGCTTGCAGCGTGGACGCAGAGTGCGGATATTCCCACAAGGTACAATTACGGACAGAAAATGTGGCAGTGGGGAACAGAATCGGTAAAGGGAATAAACGGTGCGGTTGACAGCGATATATGCTATGTCGATTACCCTCAGATTATAAGAAAAGCAGGCAAGAATTATCTTTCGGACAAATATCTTGTAACGGCGGAAAAAGTGGTTGAGGCTGAGGAGCTTGCTCAGACAAAGGCGAAGCTTGAAAAGCTGGGGTTTGAGGTAAAGACGGAAATAGTATAGTCAAAATGTAATTGTTCAGCGGGTTATCCTCGTCAGGTTGCATAAAAAAATAAAAATATCGTTAAAGGTATTGCATATTTCATTGAAATGTGATACAATGTAAACGATTAAGGTGCTTATAAGCACGCAAAAAAAGGAGGATTATCCCAATGAACAATTTACCTGTTGTAAAGCT
>CAZGRB010000002.1:27495-37217 GCA_964527695.1 uncultured Ruminiclostridium sp. | reverse complement strand
CGGTCCCATTGCGGTTATTATTGCTTTTATAGTTATAATAACGGTAATGGCTCAGACAAAAGGGCTTTTTACAACAAAGCCTCTCGGATTCAAATTTTCAAGGCTTAACCCTTTATCGGGTATAAAGAAGCTGTTTTCGCTCCAGTCGGTTGTGGGCATTGTAAAAGGGCTTATTGAGCTTGCGGCGGTAATAATTGTCGCTTACGGGCAGATAGAAAGCCGCCTGACAGAAATACTCAATCTTATCGATACGGAGCCTATATATGCGGTTGCTTATACTGCGAACACTATTTTCAGCATTGTAATGATAATGTGCATTATTTTCGTGTTCGTTGCCGCAGGGGACTTTCTCTTCCAGTGGTGGCAGTTCGAGAAGAATCTCAGAATGTCAAAGCAGGAAATAAAGGACGAATATAAGCAGATGGAAGGTGACCCGCAGATAAAGGGTAAGATAAAGCAGAAGCAGCGTGAAATGGCGCAGCGAAGGATGATGGACGAAGTGCCTACATCCGATGTAGTTATCAGAAACCCTACCCACTTTGCGGTGGCGCTTAAATATGATATTTCAGTAAATGCCTATGCTGCACCTGTGGTTGTGGCAAAGGGACAGGATGCTTTAGCCCTGAAAATTATCGAAATTGCAGAAAAAAATGATGTTTACATTACGGAAAACAGACCCCTTGCAAGAGAGCTGTACGAAAAAGTGCCTATCGGTGCGGAAATCCCGTCGGGCTTCTTCTCGGCGGTAGCTATTATTATTTCCGAAATGTATAACGCCAAGGGTAAGACTTTTGAAGCACCCGAGGAGGCAACAAGAAGGAGAAGCTAAGGAGGTGCGGCTTAAACAATGATTAAGAAGATGCTTGACAATGTTTTTGCCGTATTCGTAATTACTATCGTTCTTTCGCTTGTTATCCCGCTGAACTCTATTCTGGGCGGTGCGCTCCTTGACTTTCTTCTGCTGGTGAATATCGGACTTTCTCTGGTAATTCTCCTCATAACCATGTATATAAAAGAAGCGCTGGAGTTCTCAATTTTCCCTACAATACTCCTTATTACAACAGTATTCCGTCTTGCGCTCAACGTTTCCACTACCCGAGGTATCCTTTCAACAGGCTATGCGGGAGAGGTTATCGAAACCTTCGGTAACTTCGTAATGGGCGGTGACCCGATTGTCGGATTCATTATCTTTATAATTATAGTTTTAGTAAACTTTCTTGTAATTACCAAGGGTTCGGAACGAGTATCCGAAGTTGCTGCACGATTTACCCTCGACGCTATGCCCGGTAAGCAGATGGCAATTGACGCCGACCTCAATGCAGGTGTAATCACCGATGAACAGGCAAAGATACGCCGTGCAAATGTACAGCGTGAAGCTGACTTCTTCGGAGCTATGGACGGTGCTACCAAGTTCGTAAAGGGTGACGCTATCATTTCCATTATCACCGCACTTATCAACCTTATCGGCGGTGCGATTATCGGTATGATTAACGGCGGCGACTTCAATACAGTTCTTTCTACCTATTCTCTTGCAACCGTAGGTGACGGTCTCTGTTCACAGATTCCTTCTCTGCTCATTTCCGTTGCAACAGGTATGGTTGTAACCAGAACAGCCAGCACAGGAAGCTTCAACGAAGACGTCAAGGCTCAGTTTACACAGAATCCTACCGTTATCATTATCACAGGCGTGGTTATGATTGTGCTTATGCTGATTCCCGGCTTCCCTAAGCCTATTCTTTTTATTCTGGGTGCAGCGCTTATTGCAGGCGGTATTTATCTTTCCCGTCAGAAAAAGCGTGTTCAGACAGAGGTTGCTGAGGCGGAAGCGAAGAAAAAGCTGGACGAAGCAAAGCAGGCAGCTCCAACGGGCGATTCGGATTATTACAGGGATATCGACAATGTTTTCAAGCTGCTGAGTGTGGAACAGATAGAAATGGAGTTCGGCTACAGCTTGCTTCACCTTGTTGATGAGCGAAGCGGCGGTAATTTCATCGAACGAGTTGTACTTTTCAGAAAACAGTTTGCCCTTGATATGGGTATGGTTATTCCCTCGGTAAGAATGAGGGACAACCCTGAAATAAATCCTAACCAGTATGTTATCAAAATAAAGGGCGAAGAGGTTGCACGAGGGGAAATTCTCGTAGACCACTACTTAGCCCTTGACAACGGTGATGTTACAAGTCCCGTTGACGGTATTGACACAATAGAACCTGCTTTCGGTATTCCTGCAAGATGGATAAGCGAGGATAAGAAGGTTATGGCGGATGTTGCAGGATATACGCTTATTGACCCCGTATCCGTAATGATTACACATCTTTCGGAAATTATCAGAAAGCACTGCCACGAAATTCTCACACGTCAGGACGTAAAGACCATGGTGGAGAATATCAAGAAGGTAAACCCCACAATTGTCGAGGACCTTATCCCGAATGTTGTTTCCTACGGATATCTCCAGAAGGTGCTTGCAATGCTTCTTAAAGAAGGCATACCTATACGTGATATGGAGACAATTCTTGAAGCGCTGGGCGACCACAGCAGTGCAATGAAGGATATTGACATAATGGTGGAATATGTGCGTCAGGCGCTTAAGCGTACTGTTACAAGGCGCTTTGCCGAGGCTAATTCACTCCGTGTAATTACCATAGACCCGAGAATCGAGGATATGATAGTTGCAAGCGTCAAGAAATCCGATCAGGGCAGCTACCTTTCCATGGACCCTGAAACCATACAGAAGATTGTGGCAAAGACTACCGATGAGGTGAACAAGATAAAGGATGTTATACCAACTGTAATTGTTCTTACCTCTCCGATTGTCAGAGTTTATTTCAAGAAAATGATAGACCAGTTTATTCCCGGGCTTACCGTCCTTTCATACAGCGAAATTGACGGAACAACCCAGATTCAGTCGGTAGGAAATATTGCTCTTTAAGAGCAATAACGACGGAAAATGTCAGACTTAAAGTATAAAACCAACATTATATTACAAATTGTAATATAATGTCGTACACGCAGTCTGAAAATATGCACAAATCAGCAGGAGGTGAGGCTCTTGAAAACGGAATTTGACGTAATCCGATATATTGAAGAATACCGTGAGACGGGAAATATCAATCTCAGAAACGACATTATCCTCCGCTATCTTGACCTCGTAAGGGTAATCGCTGTATCCCTCCGCAATATTTACAGCAAGTACGCCTCTACCGATGATATTATAAACGAGGGAGTCATTGCACTTATCGGGGCAATCGACACCTTTGATGTTGACAAGAACGTAAAGTTTGAAACCTATGCTAACCTTAAAATCAAGGGCGCAATTATAGACTATGTGCGTAAGCAGGACTGGGTTCCGAGACAGGTGAGAAAGTTCGGCAAGGACTTGGAAGCAGCATACAGCCAGCTTTACAGCCAGCTGGACCACCGTCCGTCAAATGATGAAATTGCAGAGTATTTAGGTATAACAAAGGAAAAGCTTGCAAAGGGTATGACCGAGGCGGCAGGGGCAATCACCCTTTCCTTTGAGGAGCTTATCTATGAGGACAATTTCAACGTGGAGGGCAGCGACGGTGCAGACTCGGAAATCTACAAGAAAGAGCTGAAAACCGTGATTGCTGAGGCAATTGACGCTCTTAAGCCCAAGGAAAAGCAGGTTGTCACACTTTATTACTACGAAAAGCTTAAGTTTGCAGAAATTGCAAGCGTACTTCAGGTTTCCGAATCCAGAGTGTGCCAGATTCATTCAAAGGCGATGCTGGTGCTGAAGCACAGCTTACAGGACTATATGACACGTTAAAACCTATACCGAAAGGACGGTTTATATGTTAAGAGGCTTTTATAATGCGGCACAGGCTATGCTGGTAAAGCAGCGTGAGCTGGACGCAATAGGCAATAACATTTCAAATATAAATACGGCAGGTTATAAAAAGGACGAAATCGTTATGAACACGTTTATGGACGAGTTGATTCTCGTGAATGAGCGTACCGAAACTTCGGGACATTTCCTCCAGACCTATGCCGATATCTCTAAAACAAACCTTGAACAGAGTAATTTTACTTATACAGAGAGTAATTTTGATGTCGGAATATACGGAAATGTATATTTCAACATCAGAGCGCAGGACGATGTAGTGTATCAGACACGAAACGGACAGTGGGAGCTGGACAGCGAGGGTTATCTCGTTTTAGGCGACGCAGGACGTATTCAGGGTCAGAACGGCGACATCTATCTTGGTACAGGTGATTTTGTCATTGATAATGACGGCACGATTTATGTGAACAACGAGGCAGTTGACCGTCTCAGCCTTACATATATCCCGCCCGATGCAGACGTGGAGAAGATAGGCGACAACCTTATGCTCTACGAAGGGGACGGAACAATTCCCGAGGACGAATTGTTCGATATTATACAGGGCTGCTGGGAACATTCCAACGTTGACGGAAACAAGGAAATCACCCAGATGATGGAGGTACAGAGACTGTACGAAGCGAATTCCAAGATTCTCCAGTATCTTGACACTATCAACAGCAAGGCAGTAGAAATAGCAGCTGTTCAGTAAGATTCCGATTCATAAATTCTGATTTTATGAACGAGAAAGGAAAGATGTTATGAACATTTCATTCTATACAGGTGCTGCGGGTATGATTGCCCAGCAGGAAGGTATGAATATATATTCAAACAATATCGCTAATGTCAATACGGTAGGCTTCAAGTCCTTACGGCCTAGCTTTGCGGATTGTATTTATACAATCCAGCGGCAGACCGAGCCTGAATGGCAGACGGGTCACGGTCAGTATGTAATGAAGACCGACTTTATGTGGGAACAGGGTTCGTTCAACACCACTGAACAGCCCTTTGACTTTGCGATACCCAACGACAATTTCTTTATGGTGCTGGACGAGAGAGGAGATACCTATCTCACCCGTGACGGCTCATTTGAAATAACCCAGGTAGACGACCACTGGGAGCTTGTAAACGGACGCGGTGAGTTCGTTCTCGACAACGAGGGCAACCATATTACAATTCCGTTTATTACGGAAACACGTGAAATCCACGATGTTGACGGAAACGTAATCGGCACAGAACAATATCAGACCAACGAGGTAGATTTCAATGCTCTGGAAGAAATGATAGGTCTTTACGAGGTTGATAACAACTGGGGATTGAATCAGGGCGAGGACAATCACTTTGTAGTTACCGAGCGTTCGGGCGAGCCCCGTGCGTCGGAGGACAGGGAGCTTATAAGACAGGCTCTTGAAATGTCTACCGTTGACCTGGCAGCAGAGATGGTTCATCTTATTGAAACACAGCGTTCATATCAGCTCAGTTCAAGAGTTGTCACAACCTCCGACGAGCTTATGAGCATTGCAAATAATTTAAGAAGATAATAGAAGGGGATATAAAATATCATGGCTATTGAAAGATTTGAAGATTTAGGCGCAATGGAAATTGACGTTCTTACCGAAGTTGGTAATATCGGTGCAGGAAATGCAATGACAGCCCTCTCCAGTATGATTGGACAGATGGTTGATATTGAAGTTCCTGCTGTAAATATTCTCGGTTTCCAGGAAGCTATCGACTATGCAGGCGGTCCCGAAAAGACCGTTGTAGGAATTATCGTTCCAATAAAGGACGATATTGAAGGAGAAATTCTTTTCCTGCTTGAAAACGACATTGTTGAGCTTGTGGTTTCTACCTTCTTCGGCACAACAGATATCGACCTCCTCAACCTTTCACCTGAAATGACCTCCGCACTTACCGAGCTTGGCAACATTATGGCGGCCTCCTATGTAAATGCGATTGCAGAGCTTACAGGAATGAAGATAGAGGTTGAAATCCCGATGCTTTCCGTTGATATGCTCGGCGCAATTATGAGTGTTCCCGCCGCACAGATGGGCGAACTCAGCGACAAGCTCCTCTATATCGACAATCTTATGGTTATTGATAAAGTAAGTGTAAAATCTAAGATGATGCTTCTGCCTACTGTTGAATCTCTCGACAAGCTCCTTAGAAGCCTTGGGGTGGTTGCATGAGTGAAAAGCTTACAGTAGGAATTTCAGACTGGAAAATCTGCGGCAGTCCCGATTCACTTATTACATACGCATTGGGCTCCTGCGTGGGAATCTGTCTGTATGACAAGAACCTGAAGCTTGCAGGTCTTGCGCATATAATGCTGCCCGACAGCACAGCTATAACAGGCGGCGCAGCAACACGTGCAAAGTTTGCGGATACAGCCATTGTGGATATGGTTGAAGCGATGAGAACAAGAGGAGCTAATGTTTCTACGCTTACTGCAAAGATTGCAGGCGGTGCGGTCATGTTCCAGAGTGCGTCTTCGCAGTTCAATATCGGTGAACGGAACGTTGAAGCGGTAAAAAGAAAGCTTGCCGAGCTGAGAATACCCATAATTGCATCGGACACAGGGCTTAATTACGGAAGAACCGTAACTTTCTTTGCCGATAACGGCTCCCTTGAGGTGAACTCCGCTTCAAAGGGAAAGAGCATGATATAACATACAAGCTATTTATCAAACATACGGGCATCATAATGGTTCTGAAATAACCTGATTATGTCTGAACAACGGGCGGACAGGAGTCCGCCCATTTTTTAAAATACGGACGGAGGGATTAATCATGAGCGATAACGCTGCTTTTAAAGAACTTGACGCTGCTTTTGACAGTATTATTGATGAAATCGAAAATCCCGACAAGCCCCGTGAGGAGGTTATGATTTTCCGTAATCTCCACGGAGAAAAAACTGAATATGCCGACTATGCCAAAGTCGTTCATACGGTGGTTGTAAGAGTTTCCGAGGACAGGATGAGTGCGGCAATAAATGTTGTGTCAACTGCCGAAAAACGCAGAAGATACACAATTGCTGACCTGAACAAGGCAATCAGGTCTAATAAAATCGTTCACGGAATAGACAGCGCTGTACTGGTAAAAATGGTTGCAAAGCAGCAGTTCAACCGTGATGTTGTTTTTGCAAGGGGAACACCTTCGGAAAACGGCGAGGACGGCGAAATCATACATCTTATCAAATTCCCTGAGGGAAAGCGCTCCGTTCCGATTAAGAAGGGAGCGGAAATCTGCCGCATAATACCGCCCACGGCAGGAACCCCGGGTATGGACGTATACGGTCACTCTCTGCACTGTATTCCCGGTCACCCGATTACTGTTCCTCTGGGCGAGAACACCGCATACAACCGTAAGGAAAATTATCTTTATGCAAAGGAAAGCGGCAGTGTGTCCGTGGAAAACGGCGTTTATGCGGTATGTGACGAGCTTATTTTCAACGAAAATATAACTCAGGCACACGGAAAAATTGAATTTTCGGGAAATATTGTCATAAACGGAAGCGTAGGCGACAATTCCATAATAATTTCTGAAAAGAATATCTATATAAAAGGCAAGGTTCAGGGCGCTTCATTCACCGCAAAGGGCAGTATAACCGCAGAAATGCCTGTAAAGGATTCGGTTCTTACGACAGAAAAGGGCAATATGACCCTTTCAAGCTGTACAGGCTGTGTTATAAACTGCGGCGGCGAAATGGAGGCGGCGTCCCTTTACAATTGCAGGACAAAATGTATGGGAGAATTGTCCTGCACTATCAATCAGGGAAATATAAATGGCGGCACAACCGAATGTATGAGCAAGCTCACCTGCAATACCGCAGGATCAAGACTCGGAGAAAAGACGGAAATAATTGTAGGAGATTGCTCTGACCTTGTTGCAGAAAGGGTTTTCCTTATAAGAAGCGCAACCAGACTGGATAACGACATAGAAAAGCTGAACGAAAAGGTTTCAAAGCTTGAAATCCAGCAAAAGGCGCTGGGCTTCCTGTCTGCGGAGGATCAGGACTTTGTGCTGGCGGCAAACCGTATCAAGGAACAGAAGCTTGAACAGAAGGAGCCTATTGCTGCACGCATACAGGAGATTGAAAAGGTTATGGCGTTTGCCGAGGAAGCTCAGTTCCGTGCAATGCGTTCCCTTCATGCGGGAGTTACTCTGCGCATTAAGAGTTTCAGACGTGAGATTGACGCAGAATACGGCAGAATTACCGCCTATGCCAATGCTCTGGGTATTGTTGTATCGTAATAACAAAGGCTTTTGCCGCAATATGCGGCAGGAGCTTTTTTTGGCGGCCTCGGTTACACGAAGGTTACAATCCGCAAAATATACGGACAGTTTTGCTAAGAAAACAGCTTTCAACATTAATCTGTAATTATGAGTAGTTGCTTTGACGAAAAATGCTTAAACTTTTTGTTCAAATTGGCAATTTCGCTGTTGAATATTAAAAAAAGGTTGCAATATTCGTCAAAAGGTAGTATAATGTAAGTTGAAAAACTGCATTCTGACGGAAAGGATGATTAGAAATGAATGAAAACGATTTAAAGTGGATTGCGGTCAATGGTCTTGACCTCAGCACGTTTAATATCTGTCTGTCCGAAAAGCTTGAAAACTACGGCTGGTGCGCAGATTTCAGCGGTTTCGGCGAGGGCAAGTGCCACAAGGCACAGCTCTGTATGTTTGACATTATAAACCGTAAGGCGAAGCCCAATATTCTTATTGTATGCAGCGGTTCTTCCAGCCCCAGCTGGTACAACTCCCTGCTTATGGGCCTGGGACTTGATTTCAAGTTTCTTTCAGGAGCCCGTGACGCAGTAATGTATTATTCCAAGGAGCTTTCCAACCTGTTTATCGTAAGCGAGGAAGTACTTGCTGACGCAGAAAACAATACCGTTCTCAGCGCTATGAGAAACGACGGAATCGTATGGGATCTTATGGTTATTGATACAAGCGAATGCATCGACGGTATCAATCCCTCGCTCTACACCGAAAATATCGGAATGAAGGCTGACCGTGTGCTTATTTTCGCACCTACTCCAGCAGCATATACAGATTCTCCCGACTGCATAAAGGAAATAGTAACCGCCCTTTCCGCAAAGGACGCAGATGTTTCTGCGCCCATAAATGCCGATACAATGAAGTTCTCTATGGATAATCCTTATCTGAATTATCCCGATGAGAGCAGTACATTTGCTGAAATAAAGCCCGTTTACTATTCCTTCGGTGAAAGTGCAATTCCTCAGAGTCTTCACATTGATGAAATGCAGGCAGGTGTACGTTACAGCGCAGGCGGAAACGTGTTTGAAGAATACAACCTTCCCGAAAGAAAAATTTACTTAAAGCCTACATATACAAGAGCAGACGCAGAAACTCTCAGAACTGTTGATAAGAAGCTTGACGCATTCCTGAGCGTTATCGAGCCTGTCATGAATTCCGATGACAAGACTGCGGTTATATATTTTGATACTGCCTCCACTCTTGCTTATGTGGAAAAGATTCTTTCCGCTATCTATTACGACAAGGTAAGCAGTATTGCGGTATTTGCAAAGAATGTGTTTGATACACGCCGCTTAAAGCAGTGGTATGAATCCGATAAGGAGCAGAAAATCCGTGTCGTTCTCGCAAATGACGAGCTTGACGATAATTTCGGCGTTTACAGTCCTATCACACATATCATAAACTATGAGCTTCCCGATAATCCCGTTATCCTTCAGCAGCGCTTCAAGCGCAGAGGACTTATGGGCGGTACTGACCCCGAATTTGTGGTATTTGCAGACGAAAACGGTCTGTTTGACAGCCGTATTCTCTATAAGGTTCTCCCCGGCAACCTCTATAAGGCATTCCGCCGTGAGCTTGCAGGTGAAAACGTGCTGTTCAGG
>CAZGRB010000002.1:0-27485 GCA_964527695.1 uncultured Ruminiclostridium sp. | reverse complement strand
GTAAGAGGCATGGATAAGGCTTTTGCAGATATGCTTGCTGATATCAAGTACATTGCCGATTACACAGGAGCAGTAGGTTCAAGCTTTGACGTTATCGCACGCTTCAAGCTTGACTATAACATTCCTGCCGCGCGAAACCTTACCACAGCTGCCAAGACCAACGAATATTCTATCAAGAAGCTGGGTCTTTTGGTAAATGCACTGGGCGTCCGTGATATCGTTGCCGAAAAGGATATTGATAAGGAAGCGCTTGTTTCCGCAGTATCCTCCAAGATTGACGAAATCAAGAACGGCTTTACATACTTTGATGAAAATATGGTGCTGAAAACTGTTCCCCGCCATTATACCGAAAATGATGAATACAAGAAATTCTCCGGCTTCTTAAGCGGCAATCCCTGTCTCGTGGGACGTGACCGTGCAAAGGCGAAGCTTAAGGAGATGACAAGCGGAAAGAATGAATTTGCTTATCTCAAGGGTGAGCTTGCAGACCTTTCCGACTCTATGAGAGCTGCCGTTATCTACAATATCTGGCGCTGCTGGCATAAGGAGCAGGGTATAGGCGGTTCTTATGAAGAAATGATTAAAGCTTATAACGAAGGGGTGATCTGAGATGGGCTATGAAGAAACAAAAGCACGTGAGGCAAAGGCGAAGGAGTTAAAACAGTATATAGGCGACTTCTATGAGGGCCATGCTGCCAATGACCGTGAAAAGCAGGACGCAGCACTCAAAAAGATTCAGACAGCCCTCTTTACAGGCGATTCTGACAGTGAGCCGTTCAAGGACTATTTCAACGAGGTGTTCAGCGGCCGTACAGCCTTCAACACTCTCCTCAGCATCAACGACTATCCCAAGGAAAGTATTTTAAGAGAACTCTTACAGAACACCTTCGGCTGTCACTATGAAACCAAGGACATCAAGGTTCTCCTCAACTTCTCCACAAATCAGCATCAGGTAAGCCTTTCCTACAACGAAGTCGGCTTTACCATGGAACAGATTCTCTACTACCTGAGCTTCGGACGTGGCGAACGTGACTCCTCAGGTACAAGAGAAGGCCGTTTCGGTGTGGGTGCAAAGAGCGTATTCCTGAACGTTGAATGGTTATCCTTAAAGTCCAACAATTTCAGCTTTAAAATCAAGAACGACAACGGTAATCTTAAGATTCTTGAGCTTGACCTGTTCGGTTCTCAGTTCAAGGGTACCGAAATCGTGTTCAAGGTACGTGGTGACGAATTCAACGCCATTATGGACAACTACCTGACTCTTACCGACAAGCGCGGCGACTATATGAACCTTATGGAGCTCTGCTTTGCGTTCAACCGTAAGAAGTTCATGGATACCAGAAACGGCAAGCCCGAAGAGGCTTCCGACCGTACATTCAACATTGCCGTTAAGGTAAATGACGAGCTTAAGACAATCTATAAGATAATGCAGTATCACAAGGAGGGTGACAAGAATCCCACTATCCGTTTCATGCAGAATAACAAGAGCGTTATCGACTTCCTCTGCTATGAAAACGGCGGCTTCTCCTACCTTATTCCTTATGCTGTCGCAAATGCAAAGAGAGCTGAGCTTGTAAAGCTTCTCTGCAACAAGTACAACTACTTCTCCACATACGAGCTTACAGGTCTTTACAAGGAGAACTGCGAAGCATTCATTGACGAGCATCTTTCCGCATTTTTCATAAGCGTGCCCAATGATTATATCACTCCTCACAGAACAGGTATCCGTCACGACAGCGAAAATGAAGTAACCGAAAAGATTGAAAAGGACCTTGCGGAAATGGTAAAGGCATACCGTCAGTATTTTGTACTGGCTATGCAGCCTGTTTCCGAGGGAAGCGACAGATATTTCCTGTTTCCCAAGTCCTATGCGTTTGAATTCTTCAAGAACTTTATCCAGACCAGCAAGTTCGGCAAAAAGATTGAGGGAGAATTCCAGAACAGTCTTTCCGTTGTATTCCCCGGCGAGACTGCGCCCGTTCCTTATGAAGAAATCAAGGAAACAGGCTTCCAGTCCGTAGCGGAAAACGTACCTGCTGAACGTCACAATGACGGCACAGCATACACTGAGTATATCGCAAATGCTCTTGATACTCTCCGTGAGCAGATTGATGAAGACGGCAACAAGTCCCTTTATGTTGCCTATACATGGGAAAAAGCAGAAGGTGAACAGGGCGGCAGAGAATACCTTTACGAGTTTACAAGAAACGGAAACGTTGTTTATGTTGACTCCAAAGCTTCTCCCAACCGTTCCGACAACAAGCTTTACTACGGCTTCAGCTCACCTGCGAAGAAGATGGCAGGTGCATTCCTGAAGGATAACGTTGTCCACAACGAAATTGAGCTTGAACAGCTGCTGGCAATGTATGACGAGATTTACTACGAAGACTACAAGATTGTAATGAAGTATTATCAGTTCTACATTTCCCACGGTGACGAACAGCAGCATTATGAAGTGTCCAAGATGAACATCGGTAACTTAAAGAACACCATGGACACTATCCAGAAGCGCCAGAACCGCTTTGATACACACCAGAACTACAATGAAGTAGTATCCATGATTATAAACTCCTTTACACAGGGTAAGGATACTATGACATTCCTTAAGGAAATCAAGGAGCAGGGCGGTAAGATTACTCTCCAGCTGGATATCAACAAGCGTTACCGCTTCAGCGCTTACAATAAGCAGTTCATGATTCCGCCTACTGTTTCCAACCAGGAAATGCTTGACCTTATCGGCGACGCAGGTATGCTTATCAAGTGCGGTATGCTTGACGGCAGAGTTTTTGACTTCCCCTATACAAAGAGCCGTTTTGCATTCGACAAGAATCTTCTCTCAGAAATGTTCGTTTCTGACACTCTTACAGACGAGGATATTACTGACCGTGCAGACAAGATGTATATCTGCGACCTGAAGATTGACAGAGTTGCTCTTATCGGCGAAAACGAGAAGATTATCAAGATTATTGAAATCGGTACAGAAATCACACCCGAATGGCGTGAAAAGACACAGAAGTATATTGCTCTCAGAGGCGATTACACCAAGCCCGAGTTCGCTGATGTTGCAGAATACATTATCACAGGCGAGGCAGGCAGCAGTCTCAGCGCTCATTATCTCACTGCGGAAGAACCCAACAAGGTTATTCCCGATCAGATTCCTTATTATTTCAAGCCCCTTCCTACTATTACAAAGAGAGAGTTTGAATATTTAAGACAGCAGTGCCGTGATATTGCTCAGTACCGTGAAAACCGCTCATATAAGAACTATTTTGCAAAGGACGTAAGCGGCAAGCTCTTCGGCTACGGCGGAAGCTGCTCTGCCTGCGGTTTTGAATCAAGAGTTATCAACAGCTTTGAGCTTAAGGATTTCGAAGTTGAAGTTCTCACAGCCGAAAGCGAGGAATTATTCCGCTTCTCCCTTTACTTATGCGCTAATGATGCAGCTGCGGCAGGCGGCTGGCTTATCAGTGATGTAAGCATCGGCGGTATGTCTCCTGTAAGATGGCTGGAGGAAATCACAAAGGCTGATACTATTCCGCCTGAGTTCCTGTTTTGCCGTATCAGCTACCGCACTCAGATTACATACGATATCTTAGGCGGCGACAGCAAGGCAAGCGGCGAAGTAATGTTCGATACAGACCGCAAGGAGCTCAACATCACACTTACACCCCTTATGGCTGCAAAGTGGGTTGAAGACAACAAGCCTACGGCTTGACCAGGTTCCTGCCTTTTTAAAGCTTTTGAATAGTCGGAGCAGGCGAAACGGCAGGGAAACGCAAGTGTACAAAATAAAAAAGGCGGCTTTAAGCCGCCTTTTTTTTGAAAAGCAAAGCCTTCTCCCTCGGGAGAAGGTTTTACAAAAAAGGAGATAAATTATGGCTTATTCATCATACAGCCCCAACGAGGAACGCTTCGGCTTCAGTACAAAGGGCAGCTTTCGTATAGCTTATGACAGCGAAAGGGTAATTGTAACCGTGTTTCTTATATCTCTAGGGGTATTGCTTGCGGGAATGGTAATCTGTTTTGCGACCTGTTATGAAATGCTTTTTACGCCTGTTGACATAAATGCCGCAGCAGCGGCGGCTGAACGGGGCGAGAGACAACTTTTTGGCTTTAATCCTGTTGAATACGGACTTTCTGCAATGGCTATGGTTTTTCTTTTCTGGCTGGAGATTGTAGGGCTTATTGCCTTTGCTGTAACCCTTACATTTCTGAAAACAGGCAAAACCTGCACTTTCAAAGCAAATGAGAACTACATGGAAATAGTGAAGCAGAGCAAAAATCCTGAAACAACAGTGATTTTCTACAATGATGTTATAAACGTAACATCTTCGGAGCGGAAATTCCTGTTTCTTGGCGGAATCAATGTCACGGTTTATACGAAGCAGAATGCTTTTGAATTTCGCTATGTTCATGACCATTTATCAAAAACCGGAGGACTTTCCGAAACCCCTTTCAATATTATCTGTGAGAGGGCGGAGCTTGTAAGCAAGCCGAAATATATGCCATAAAAACAGGCGGAACGTTGTTCGTTCCACCTGTTTTGCGCTATTTATTTAATTTAAAAACAGATTTCTGAGATTTTCTGCAATTCCGTCAATTTCATATAAACCATAGTAAACCGCAGGATTTGTCGGTGTTGTGGTTTCGTATTCCACAATATTCCCGCCAAAATAATCGGTAAGTCCAGCTTCGGCTTCGGGAAGAGACTGACTTCTTACCGCACCGTAGGAAGTTCCGCCCAGCTCGTATATATCATAATTGAAAACATAGCTGAAGCGTTTTCTGTAAGCCTTGCTTTCGTCGCTTTTCTGTAAAAGTACCGCAAGAGAGTCACCTGTGGCATAAGGTGGACAGCCTTCCTCGCAGGGTATTCTTATAATAATGGCTTCATTTCTCGCTGTCTCGCTTAAATAATCATATTCTATAACGGCATTATAAAATAAAGCATCTGAGTCAAGATCAGGGTCATAACCCTCAAGCAGTACTGCCTCTGTCTGTTCAATTATATCTGCTATTCTGAGAAGATAAAAGGAGTCAATTTCGTCAAGTCGTCCGTTCGTTATTTCTTCATAGGTGGCGGGAGCGCCTTTTGCGTCAGGGATTATAACAAGCTCACTGTAAGCATTCTTGTTCTGGTATTGCGGCAGCACAAGCGGAAGAGAGGAGCTTTCTTCGGTTATATCATTCTCGGATTTTTCCTGTGTGTGGTCATCAAGTGAAAGGGGTGTGACTTGCGCTTCGTCTTCGGCTTCTGCAACATCAATTCCGTATGCTTCTCCTGTTTCGGTTACTGCAGGCAAATTTATGGTTTCGGTGCTTATTGCATCGCTGCCTTTTCCGAGAAATGTAACCGCTCCCACGGTGATAAGGCACACGGCTGCCGCCATTCCGCCCCATTTTGCAACATTCAGGTAAATGGGTTGTTTCGGTTTTTCTGCCTCTTCCGCCATCATCAGGGATACCTTTGAAAGAAGCTCGTCACTTGGCGATATTCCGTCAAGGTCCTTTTTCAATTTTTCACGGAACATCAAATTCAACTCCTTCCAGATGCTCTCTCAGCATTGCTCTGCCACGGGAAAGCTGTGATTTTACTGCGGATTCTCCTGCGCCTGTTGCCTTTGCAATCTGCGCCACGGACAAATCCTCATAATAGAATAAATGAATAACTGTACGGTATTTCTGCGGCAGCTTCAGCAATGCGCCGTAGACCTCGGATTTTGTTTCGATATCGGTCAGGCGCTTGTCAAAGCTGCCCTTGTTCTCATCTGCTTCGGCAGAATCCCTGTGACGGTTCCATGCCGAGGTGAGAAAGGACTTGGTACAGTTTATGGTTATTTTAAGAAGCCACGCTTTGCGGTGTTCTTCGTCGTTATATGTTTTGTCTGCCTTTATGTAGCGCAGAAAAACCTCTTGCAGTATATCGTCGGCGTCGGTGGGATTTCCCGTTCTTGACAGGGCAAGGCGGTATACCATATCCGAATAATGCCGCATGACTGCATCGAAGCTCTCCCTTGTGCACAAGGATAGTTCTGTCATTTCTACGTCCTTACCTTTCTGCGGAAAAGTCGGGTAAGGTGTCTTGATTTCCGCTTTTCGTATATAACACCTTACATTTTTTCAAAAGGTTGCAGATTTTTTCTGGAAAATTTTTGAACAGAGGTTGGTTAAGCCTTGATTTATTATGTAATTTTCTTTCCTTTTTATGTGTTTTATGCTATAATAATATCACGGGGTAAAAGATTTGTAAACAGATTTTGCTGTTTTGTAATAGAATTGTAACCTTTTCTCTTTATAAAAAAGAAAATATTGATTTTTTTCTTTTAAAAAGCTAAAGTTTTGATAAAACCCGCCGATATAACAAATGTATCATAATATCTGTATTTAAACATCAAAAGGAGTTGAGTTTATGGAAATAAAGAATTTGCAGAGCAATATGATAAGTATGTACAAGAAAACTGCAGGTATGAGTACTCCCAAGAAGTCTTCCTCCGTTTCGAGAGCAGCAGTAAACACTGACAGAGTCGAATTTGATTTCGGCAGATATCTTGAAACAGCAAAGGCTGACGCAGCAGCAAAGACTGATGCAGCAGCAAGTGAAGACAGACTTGCAGAACTCAGAAATCTTTACGCAGGAGATAATTGCCCCGTTTCCTCAGAGGAAACAGCAGCAGCGTTTCTCGCTTAATCTTTGATGGGAGGTATCAGAAATGACGGTTAATACTGCCAGAGCGGTTATTGAATTCATGGAAAAATATAATAAACACTTTGAGGAGCTTGAACTGTTCGTTTCTGAGAAGAAGGCGAAGGTTATCGCCGACGACCTCGTGTGGCTTCTGGATTCCCTTACAAAGGAACAGAAGCTTGTAATGACAGGAAATGATCTCGAAACGAAGCGTCTTGCGCTCTTTGAGGAACTGGGCATCTCGGGTGTAAAGGCGAAGGAGCTTATTGAAGAGTGTCCCGAGGACTACCGCTCAAAGCTTCATCTTGAATGTTCCTCAATGGAAAAACACGTAGACGCTATAAGGAAAACAAGTGCAGATATTATTGAAATGGTAGAAAGAAAGCTTTCTATACAGGAAAAGCTGGCAAATCAGCCTCATTCAACCACGGAAACCTATACAGGCAGAGGCATGAAGGTAAAAAAGCACAACACCTCAGGCGGATTTTTCGGCGAGGTATGATATAAACGAGGTATAGAAAATGCGTTCATCTTTTTTAGGATTTGAAGTTTCAAAGCGTACTATCCAGCTGGCTCAGAAGGCACTGGATATTACAGGAAGTAATATTTCAAATGTTAATACAGAGGGTTATACTCGTCAGAGAGTTGACGTTTCCTCCCTCTCTCTCAATAAATACACAAGCTGGCAGACAAAATCATCCAGAATGTCTCTTGCGGGACAAGGTTCTACCGCTTACGGCGTAAGTCAGGTGCGTGACACCTATATTGACAAGCGTTACCGTGAATCCGCCTGCTATGTTGCCGAGTACAGCACAACTGCCGACGTACTTGCCGAGGTTGAAACAATACTTGACAATATCGTAAGCGACGGTCTTACAACCCAGATGGACGCTTTTACGGACGCTCTCAAGAAATATGCAGAACAGCCTGACAGCGAAGAGCTTGCAAGTATCGTGCGCAACGAAGCGTATAATATCACAAACCTTCTTCATTCGTACCAGACAGACCTTGAAGAACTCAAGGAAACAAACCTTGAAGCCCTTCAGACGACAATGGACGCCACAAACGACGTTATCAAGGAAATTGTTGAATATAACAAGCTTATTGTAAAGGAATATTCCGTTATGGCTACCGGTAAGCTTAGCGAAGGCGAATCCGTAACAGGAAGCTATGGCCCCAACGAAATGCTTGACGCACGTAATCTGCTTATTGATGAGCTTGCATATTACGGAAATATCTCCGTTTATGACAATGCGGACGGTTCTGTAAGAATTCTTATGGACGGCGTTGAAATCATCAACGGTGAGAAATATGAGCAGATTTACATGAGAAGCAGTACAAAGGTTGAAAATGCCGACCAGTTTGAATCCGAGCTTCTCCGTGACTATGCCGCTTATGACGCAGCAGTGCTCCGCTGGACATCGGGTGATGAAGCAAGTCCCTCCTCGGGCGAGCTTAAATCCTACATAGATATTCTGAACGGTAACGGCGTATATAAGACAGGCTATCAGAACGATACTTACGGTATACCTTACTATGAATCGGTAATTGATTCCTTTGCTAACGATTTTGCAAACTATATGAATCAGCTCAACGGTGCGGTTGACGCAAACGGAACACTTATAAATGCCGACCGTCTCCTTTTCTGTACGCAGAAATACAATGAAGGTACAGAGGATTACGGCGAGCATAATATGACTGCCGACACAATCAGAATTGCAGATTCCTGGATGAATGACGCTACAATGGTGGGCGAGGTTCAGGACCCTGAAACAGGAAAATGGACCTTAAGCCTTGACGGCGACCACATCAACCAGATGGCTGTAAGCATTACCTCTGACCCTCTTAAGTTCGGCACAAAGGGCGATTTTGAAGGTACAATCTACGATTACCTTCTCTTTATAAACAACCGTCTGGGGCAGCAGATTTCCTACAACGAAGCACAATATGAATCCTCATATGATACCACAAATGCACTGCTTGACAGCCGTGACGCAGTTTCAGGCGTAAGCGCAGACGAAGAAGGTATCAATATGCTGGTATATCAGAACTGGTATAGTGCAACATCAAGAATGATGACAACCCTTGACGACTGTCTCGAAAAGCTTATCAACGGCACAGGCAGAGTCGGATTATAATTAACCCCTTTTGAGAAAGGATAGAAACCTATGAGAATTGCAGGCAATACAACCCGCAGAAATTTCTTGCGCAACTATGAGCTTAATAGCACCTCGAAATTCGAGTCCGAGCAGAAAATTTCCACAGGACGTCAGTTCCAGCGTGCCAGCGAAAACCCCATAAGTGCGGCAAAAGCTCTGCGAGTAAGAAAATCCATGGCGGATCTGGAAACCTATCAGAAGAACCTTCAATCTGCCGACTCCATATATCAGGTTGCTGAGGATTCTCTTCTTACAGTTTCTTCCCTTATCCAGTCAACCTATGAAAAGCTGGTACAGGGTGCTCACGGAACATATAATCAGAACGACCTTGATATAATCGCAAGCGAAATTGAACAGTACGCAGAGGAAATGGTTCAGGTGCTGAACGCCGACGTTGCAGACAGAAAGATTTTCGGCGGCGTAAACAATGAAACAAACGCTTTTGAAATCAACGGCCCTATCGGCAGTCAGTATGTAACCTACAACGGTATTCCTGTTGACGCTTCCTCTGACCCCTTGTCCTATCCGTACAGCGAGGTTTCCTATCTTGATGTCGGTATCGGTATGTCGGTGGACAGCTCCACAGGAAGAATTGATGACCAGACAGCATTGCCCATAACCTTCAACGGTGTTGACTGCACAGGCTGCGGCGTTACACAGAGAACGGTAAAGCTTGATCTTGACAATATTCTTCCGGGAGAAGCATACAAGCTGGAAGTAAGCGTAGGTTCAAACGAGCAGATTGTAGAATTCAACGGCGGCGACACAATCGAGGATACAATCGAAAATATAAACGCTGCTCTTTCCGAAGCCTTTATGGTAACTCCGCAGGTTCAGGAAAGCGGCGAAATTCTCTATATTGACAATATTGAAGGATATGACGGCACAGCCCTCTGTCCATATGAAAATGCGGAGATTTCAGATAATACGGTAGATATTTCCGCAATGGAAAGCGGAAAGTACTACTCTCTTGAAATTACCTCCAACGGTATGACACGAGTAATCGACTTTGAAGGCACTGACGACGTAAACCTTACGCTTACAAATATCCGTGAACAGCTTGAAGAGCAGTTCGGTGAATATGCTCCGAAAATTTATTCCGACGGTCAGTTTGTTGATACAAACGGCGGTGTGTGCGAGGTAAAGAACACATCTGATTATTCAAACAGCTCCGATATCGTTGCAGGCGAGGAAATCAACTACGCCGCAGCTGAAGAGGGAAAAACGTATTCCTTCAACCTCAACGGAACAAAGGTTACTTTCACAGGCGGAGCAACAGCTGAAGAAAGTCTTGAAAATGTAAATAAGGCGCTGGCTTCGGGTCTTGCGTTCGGCAACTCCAACGTCCCCTACATTCTTGATGATTCGGGCATTATTTATTATGACAACAGCGAGGATGTAATTTATGTAACAAACGCCCCTGACGCTGACAATAATGTGGATTACAGCCAGTACGGCGGTTATTCAAAGAACATTATGCAGCTGGTGCTCGACGGTGCAAAGTACCTGAGAGAAGGGGACCAGGATATGGTTGCACGCTATGCCGACCTTATATATGCGGCTCAGGCTCCTCTTTCGGTAGCGATTGCCGAGCTTGGTACAAATGACCAGTTCATTGAATTCAATGAAACCAGAATTGAAAACACACTCCTGAACCTTTCCGATAAGCAGAACGACCTTGAAATTACAGATCTGCCTACGGAAATTACAAACTACAAGGTGCTTGAAACCATTTACAACGCAACCTTACAGATGGGAGCACAGATGATTCCCATGTCCATCTTCAACTACATCAGTTAAGAAATCTGACGGCAAGGAGGCTGAAATTCTATGATTGATCCTAATCTTCTGGACATTACGACGGTCCCGATTAAAGTCGAGATAAATATCACGAAGGGCAGCTTCACAAACCCAAGAGTGAATAATCCCGATAAGGCTTTCAAAATGGATATCCAGACCAATAACGGAAAGCTTGAAATTCATTCGGAACCTCAGAAAATCAACATCGACACCTATGCGGCACGCTCCAGCATGGGTTACGGACAGTACAACAATACAGACCTTATCAAGACTAAGGGTCAGGATGCAATCCGCCTCGCATACGAGGGAACCGCAAGAATTGCAAGTCAGGGGAACCAGCTTGCCAGAGGCGCAACCTCGGCGGAAATTGCAGCGCAGAACGCAAGAGCAGGTCAGACAATTCAGACAATAATGGATTTCATTCCCAAGACAGGCGCAGATATAACATTTGATAAGGGTGTGCTCAATATCAATGTTGAAGCGTCCGATGTGAATATCGACTGGGAAAATGCAGCAATGATGCCCTATGAATTTACTCCCGGAAGAGTTGAATTCTCGATAGCACAGATGCCAAGCGTGGAAATCGAGTATACAGGCGGCCCCATTTACGTCCCCGCAAGCTCTGACCCCAATTACGAGCCTGCACTTGACACAAGAGGATAAAACAAGTTCATAAGCAGAAAGGACAAAACGCTATGATAAAGATAAATACCCGTGATTTCGGCGAAACAGAAATTTCCGAATCCGCTGTTTTCAGCTTCCCGAACGGTGTTTTTGCATTTGAAGACGACAGAAAATTCGCTCTTCTTTCACCGCTGGGCGATGACACGTACCCCATGTGGCTTCAGTCCATGGATCATCAGGAGCTTTGCTTCATAGTCTTTGACCCTTCGCTTATTGATGACACCTATCAGGTTACATTAAACCCTGGCGAAAAGAAAATACTCAACCTTAAGGAAGGCGATGAAATCCGCTGCCTTACAATTGCAAAGGTTCCCGAGGATTTCAGACAGACTACTGTAAATATGAAATCGCCAATCGTTATAAACCCTGAAACAAATACAGCGCTTCAGGTTATTCTTCCTCTGGATTATCCGTTCAGGCATCCTATTTATGAATCAGAGGAGGTGGAATAATGCTGGTAGTTACAAGAAAAACCGAAGAAAGCATTATTATCGCCGACAACATCGAAATTGTAGTGCTTGAAGTCGGAAAAGACCGTGTAAAACTCGGAGTTACAGCTCCCAAGGATATCAAAATTATAAGAAATGAATTAAGAAAAGCACAGGACGCTAACCTTGATTCTTCAAAGGCTGTTTCCAAGGCAGCAATTGACGCAATGCTCAGTTTCAAGAAAAAATCCTAAGGAAAGGTGATTTAAATGTCAGATACACTCAGAATGAGCGGCATGAATTCGGGACTTGATACCGAATCCATTATTAATGCACTTACCGCTAACAGCAAGCTTAAAATCACGAAGCAGGAACGCCAGCTTCTTAAATATCAGGCTACTCAGGACGCATACCGTGATGTTATTTCCAAGTTCCAGAGCATACAGGATAAATATTTTGATATTCTCAATAAGAAGACCAATTTAAAAGGTTCTACAATGTGGAGCCAGTATGCGTCGAAAACTATTGTTGACGGTGTTGAAAAAGCAATTGCAGGACTCAGCGTTTCTACATCAATTAATTCCACAGCAGGCAGCTACAAGGTTAAGGTAAACAACACCGCAACCCAGTCAAAGCTTACAGGTTCTTCGTTAAGCAGCGGCGCTACCCTTGATATGGATCAGTTCACAGAGGGCGGCAGCTACGGTATGACTGTAACGGTAGGCGACAAGACTGCCAACATCAGTTTTACAGGCGGTGCTACTGCGGAAGAAACTCTGGCAAATATCAATGATGTGCTTGCAGAAGAATTCGGCGAGAGTAATTCCTCCTCTGTATCCGCTTCAAATGCAGGTATGGTTTACGTTGATGACAACGGCAAGTTCGTTTCCAGAGCAGGAAAGGGTATTACCGTTTCCGGCGTAGGCACTATGGAAAGTTCTGCGAGCCTTGATTTAAGTGGTATTGCTTCAGGCAACAACAGCATTTCCGTACGTGTGGGCGATGAAGTCTTAAATCTTTCCTTCCAGACTATTGAGGATGGTTATTTTGATGAAATCTTTAATGATGACGGAACAATAAAGGAAGACCTTACCACTGAACAGAAGGCAAAGGCTGACCTTTATGAGCAGGTTAAGGCTGACTATATAGAAAAGCAGAAATATGACGAATATCAGGCGTGGGCAGAAACAGCTACTGACGAGGAAAAGGAACAGTTAAAGCAGACTGCTTTTGCTGCCGCTTCCGAAGAGCATCGTGCCCAGTACCTTGAAAAATATCTCTCCAAGCAGTATACAGAGTATGCAGATAATCTCCCTGAAGGCGAAGAACGGCTCAATTATGAGGACTGGAAGGCTGCAAACTACGTTGAAGGCGACGAAGACAATGAGCTTTACACAGGCTTTGTTGATTATTATTACGACAAGACAGAGCTTACTGCTGAACAGATTGCGGAACGTGACGAAAGAATTGCGGTTTACACACAGGATCACAATGACGCAATGCAGAGTGAATACAACAGTATTTATCTGAAGCAGTGTGAGGAAAACGGCACAGAGCCCTTAAGCTATGACGAATGGTATGAGCAGGAAGGTCTTGACGAGGTTCTTCAGGAGGGTATTCAGGAAATAAGCGATTCCTATAAGCCCGAAACAGGCTACGAGCTTGATTACGAGGGTTGGGGTGCTTTATCCTACAACGAGTATGACGCATACAAGGAAAACCTCGGCACAGTTACCGATGAGCAGGTTGAAGCAAGCCTTACAGCACAGGATATCGTTGACCACTACAACGAAACCGCTCTCAACAACAGTATCGGCGCAGCCGAAACCGCAAGCGGCGTAAAGCTTTCCGTAACAGTTGAAGGCGACACAGCCACAATTACTGCCGCCGACAAGGACGGCAACGAGGTTGGTGTAGCTGTAACAAGCTCACAGGGCAGTACAAACAGCTTCGGTACATCAGTTGCACAGAATTCCATTTCTCAGATTTCCAACTCTACCGTGCTTTCTGACTTAGGTCTTACAGCAGATGAAAACGGCAAGTTCAATTTCACAATCAACGGTGTTGATTTCTCCTTTACTTCCGATACAACCGTAAAGGATATGATGAGAGCAGTGAACGCTTCTGACGCAGGGGTAAAGATGACCTACTCCTCTCTTGACAATGCCTTCACTGTTACAGCGAATGAATACGGCGTAAACAGCAGCATTGAGGTTTCAGGCGACTCTCAGGGACTTATGTCCGCATTAGGTCTTATGTCAGGCTCTACCTATACTCAGGGAAGCAACCTTGAGGTTGAAATAAACGGTACAGTGCTTGAAAGCGACGGCAATACAATAGAAGCCGACGGCACAACCTTTACCTTCTCGGGTGTTGAAGCAGGCAGCGAATTTACAATTGAAATCGCAAAGGATAATTCCTCTATTGCAGATACAATCAAGAGCTTTGTGGAAGACTACAACAAGCTTATTGAAGAGGTTTACGAGTATCTGGACGAAGAACCTGATGATGACTACTATTTCCTTGCTGATGCTGATAAGGAAGATCTGGATCTTTCGGAATCGCAGGAAGAGAAGTGGGAAGAAAAGGCAAAACAGGGTCTTTTATATCACGATTCCACAATCACATCCATAATGTCCAAGTTAAGAGTTGCTCTTATGGGCAGCGTTGAAGCAGCGGACGGTTCTGTAATAAGCCTTGTTAATCTTGGTATCACAACCTCCTCTGATTATCAGGATCATGGTAAGCTGGAACTTGACGAGGACGCTCTTAACGCAGCCATTGAAACCTACGGCGAAGATATTTCCCGTTTGTTCAGCGACAGCACAAACGGTATCATGACAAAGTTCGATTCTGTTCTTGAAGGTGCTGTCGGTACAACAGGCGACAGAGGCACCCTTATCAACAAGGCAGGTCTCAAAACAGGTTCAAGTGCAACCGATAATGATATTTACGACCAGATGAAGCGTATCACAAGCAAGATTACAACTCTTGAAGAAAGATACGAAAATGAACAGAACAGACTCTGGAAGAAATACTCCGCTATGGAAAGTATGCTTGCTACTCTTAACAGTCAGCAGTCATCCTTCTCGTCATATTTCAGTTGATAAATAAGCAAAGGAAAGGATAAACGGATATGAACAATGCGTATTCAGCTTATAAGAAGCAGTCTATTTCTACGCTTACACCTATGGAGATTGTTGTAAAGCTTTATGACGAAGCAGAAAAGCAGATTAATATTGCAATTGTTTCCATTGAAAAGAAGGACTATGCAGCTGCAAACAAGTGTCTTCAGAAATCTCAGGATATTGTGAACGCTCTGCGTTCCGTGCTTGATATGAGCATTCCGATTTCCACACAGCTTGACGCTCTGTATGATTTCTTCAACAGACAGCTTGTTACAGCTAACGTAAAAAAGGATACACAGATTTTAAAGGAACTTCTGCCTATGCTGGCAGAGCTCAAGGACGCATTTGCCCAGATTGCGGCAATGCCAAGAAGTCAGGTCGGCTGAGGTCTGAAAGGCCGCAGCGGACTCCGTCAGCAGCTATATTCCGCCGTACGGCTTTGCCGGACGGCGGAATGTTGGTATATGAAAGGACGTTTTTATGACAGAGCAGGTAAAAAATGAAATTATTGCAAAAATTAACGAAGCTGAGAGCATAATAGGCGAATATATCGGAAAGACTAATGAAATACTGAACACGGATATCGATGATACCCTTGAGGATATTATTGCGGAAAGGACAGAGCTTATCGGCAGGCTTGATTTAATCGTGTGCGAAATTGATGAAATTGCCGTAAAATCATGCGATGAAACCGAGAAAATGTATATTGAAAATTCTCTTCACAATAAGCATCTTCCTCTCGGACTTTCCACTGAAATCAAGGAAGTACGCCGTGCGGCAGTAAAAATGCACTCCCGTTTTACCGAGGCTGTTGAAAAAGACAGACTGGCGGAAAAGAGGGTTGACGCAAGAGTCAAGGAACTGAGAGCAAGCCTTGAGGACCTGCGTGAGGACAAGAGAAAGATTGATTTCTACGCACACAATAAAATAGGAGTAAAAAAAGGCAGTTCTTTCAACGAAAAGTTGTAATTCTGCCCGAAAAGATGTATAATGTATATTGACAGCCATATTCATGCCTTTGCAGATTCAATTGCTGAAAGAGCAGTTAAGAAATTAGAAGAAACAGCAAATATAAAAAGCTATACAAACGGTACAATAAAGGGTGCTGATGAGCTTATGGAAAAGTGCGGTATTGATTACGGCATACTTCTTCCCGTTGCGACGAAGCCTACCCAGCAGACTACCATAAATAACTGGGCAAAAGAGGAGTATAAGGGAAGATTTATTTCCTTTGGCACAGTTCACCCTTATGCAGAGGATGTATGTGACGAGCTGGAAAGAATAAAGAGTCTCGGACTTAAGGGAGTAAAGCTTCACAACGACTATCAGGGTGTGTTCATTTTCGATGAATGCTGTAAGCCTGTCTATAAGCGCTGTGAGGAGCTGGGACTGCCTGTGGTGTTCCATATGGGATATGACCCTGTTTCTCCGAGAGTTCACAGAGCTATGCCCTATGACCTTCTGGAGCTTCACGAGAATTATCCGAAGCTTAAGATTATCGGCGCACATATGGGCGGCGAAGAAGCATGGGAGTCGGTTTATCACTATGTTGCGGGAGTTCCGAATATATGGCTGGATACTGCCTTTACAGCAGGGATAATTGATGAAAAGCTGTTTGCGGAAATTGTAAAAAAGCATGGTACTCACCGTGTGCTTTTCGGAAGCGATTTGCCGTGGAGCAGTCCCGAAAGAGAGCTTGCCCTTATTGACAGGCTTCCTGTCAGCAGTGAGGATAAGGAGAAAATTTACTGGAAAAATATTGCGGAGCTGTTGGAGCTTTCGCTTTAATAAAATAAAAGGGAAAGGAAAGATAATATGTTTTGTAACAACTGCGGAAAGGAACTTTCCGAAAGAGCAAAATTCTGCCCTCAGTGTGGTGTTGCCGCTGACAGGGAAGAGGTAAGTGAAACAGAGGAAGTACAGCAGGAGGAGACAAAGACTTTTGCAGATATTATGCAGGAAACGGCATCTCCTGCTGTCACAATAGCGGAAATGGAGGCTGAGCAGGGCGGAGCTGCAACCACAGAAAAGGAAGAACAGCCTGTAAATCAGCCTGAGGAACAGCCCCCTGAACAGGTTGAAGCGCCTGCATCGGAGGGAATTATACCTGAGACTGAAGAAAACAAGCCTGAAAAAAAGAGCAAAAAGGGTATTATTATCGGGGCAGCTGCGGCTGTAGTTGTCATAGGTGGTGCGGCGGCAGGATATTTCTGCTTCAGCAACGAAGTCATGCGCTTTTTTATGGGTGACGCAGGCTTTGCGCAGGTGGTTGAAGGAAAATCCTTGGAATATATCTGCGGCGGCGAGCTTGAAACTGACCGTATAGATGCGGCGCTTGCGGATTATGTGGAACAGATATTCTACGGTGAGGAAGCTGCTTCCGTGACAGATACAAATTCGCTTACGGAACAGATTTTTTCCGTTTACGGGGACAGCAGTATTGCAATGACTGCGGAGCTTGACCCGGGAATGCTTCTTTCGATTATTGACACCGAAGGTACATTCAGTAATTTCAGTATTGAAACGCTGATTGAAGCAGTGCAGGGTGACGATTGCGACAGAATTTCCTACATACTGACCGAAAACGGAGAGCGTGTGCTTGGCGCAGATTCTTATCTGCAGGGTGATAAAATCGCTGTGCTTATGCCTGAGCTTACTTCTCAGAGTTTTATAGTTTCAACAGCTCAGGAAGAAACGGATGAAACCGTGAAAACGGAAAGAGCCGAGTTTGATGAAGCTGAAATGAAGCGTATCAGGGAAGGCCTTGTAAATATCTACAAGAACACCGTTTCCGAAGCGGAAATCGAATATACAAAGAGCGGCACTGACCTTGTGCTTGCTGATTGTGCGGTTGACAGCGAGAGAGTTATTATCTGTATTTCCGCTGAGAGCTTCAACGGAATGGTTCAGGAAATGAGTGATTTTCTTAAGAATGACGAATATCTGAGCAATTATTATGTCCAGGCAACAGGCGAGGATATTTCGGAGTACGAAAAGAAATTTGATGAAAACGAATATGATTCGGCTACTCAGATAATAATTGAAAACTATTACACCGACCATGCAGAGGTAACGGGTAAGAAGATTATTCTGACCGATACCGATGCCGAATCAGGCAAAACCTTTGAGATGAGTTTTGAAACAACCCTCGGAAACTGCGATTTGCATATGGGTGACGAGGAGTTCTATATTGACTTTACCCAGAGAAAAACCGACGAAGGCTGCGGAAAAATGGAAATTACATTCGCAGATGCCGAAAAAAATATCCCCTTTGTACTTGATGTGGAATACAGCGGCGTAGGTGTTGCCGAGTACTGCGGACAGTCTGTAAATACAGGTAAATACACAATCAAGGTTTCCGAAAAGGATAAATTTATTGACAGCATTCTGAAAGGCGCTTCATCTGTTGATGACGAGTATGATTCCGATATGATGGAGGAGACTCTTCCCGGTACGGGAATGGATTTAAGTTCAATGGCAAGTATGCTGAAGAATATCGTAATAGAGGTAAATACGGAATGTGACGGAAGCAGTATTGCATCCTCCTTCACTCTTGAAATACCGATGTTCTTTGATATTATATTCACTTCGGAAATTACTTCCCTTGAAGCTGAAAAGCCGGTAATGCCCGACTGCACAGACGCTATCCAGTTGGACGATGATTTCGATATGGCTGAGCACGAGGAATTACAGAAAGAAATTTACGAAAACCTGCTGAAGCTTGCCGATAAGAGTGAAATTATCGGAATGATTGCAGAATACGCAGGAATTGAAGACGAAATTGCGAAGCTCTCTGTTTCAGAGAGCTTCAAAGTTCATTATGGGGCATATTCCGATGAAATACGTGAAAATGCGGATGATGTCGCAGGGGAAATACGCACTGCCTTTTTATCTGCAATAGAAAAAGGCAGTGAAAATATCACTCTAGATGATAATTATATAGCTTACACCTACGCCTATAACAGCGGTGAAGAACTGAAAGCCAGATTCTATTTCGATGAAAACGGAGAAATAAAGATTATAGATGACGGCGGATATTATTTTGTGGATTTTGAAAAAATCAGGGAATATATGGGCAAGTCTGAATGTCCGAAGAATTTATATGCTGAATTCATTTCGGGTGTGCTGCTTGAAGGCGGTGCTGTAAATATTATATACACCGATAATCCTGATGACATTCCAGAAGTGATGCCCGATATGTATAATTACATGGACGGGCTTTATGAGTGGGGCAATGGCAATTTAAACAATGAAAAAGATGATTTTATTATAGGGACGTCAGAAGAGCTTGCTGAGGGTATATCTGTGTCGGAGAGAAATACAGGGGATATAGAAACCTGCAATGACATTTCCATGGTGCTGGCTGAGGAGGCTATGCGTTTCTTTGAGCTGAAGGGCGATAATTATTTTAAGGAAAGCTTTGTGGAAAACGGCCCAGAAAGCTTCTGCATAGTTTTATCCTGCTCCACGGGCTGGGGCGAGCCTGGCACTGCATATGTGAATGGTGAGTGGACAGACGCAGACAGGTTGTTCAACGAGCCTTTTTCCTATACACAAAGAAGCTTTCAGGACTATCTCAACAGAAACGGAAACAAATACTACATTGACGGTGCCTGGTGCGATATACTTTTTCTGAAAAAAGACGGCAGATATGAGGTGGCGGGAGTTGTAACCATACCATCCCCTGATAATTATGACGAAATCAGCCTCAATTATTATGATAACGCAGATGTTCTGCCCACGGCAGAAGATCTGAAGAACGGAACCTTCGGGAAGTGGAATTATTACGATTCCGCAAAACCTTATAAAGAGGGTCTGTTTTATTACAACGGCACATCATACACCCTCGGCTCCTATTGCGTAAGCACAGGTATGCCTCTGGATGCAGACAGCACTGATGATACAGATCAGGAAAGCGAGGATATGAACGTATGTGCTCAGGATATGCATCTGCTGATAAGCTGGCTCTGGGATGAATACGGTCTGCCCTACAATTCAGAGATGCACAGCAAGGAATTTATAGAAATGTCGGTTGATTTCGACTCGGACAAAATGGCGGCAAGATTTTTTTACGGCGAGGACGGACAGCTTCGTGTGCTTGACAGAGGTGCGTTTTATTTTCTTGACGAGCAGAAGCTTGCAGCTGCGGACACGGGATTCAGGAATGTATACGTGGAAATCCATGCTTCCGATCCCCTTATGTCGGAATTTACCGTGACGGCTGTATCAACGGAAAATCCCGATATGCTTCCTTCGGCTATGCCTGATAAGTTCTGTTTTGCAGACGGATGCTTCGACTGGGACAGCAGCGGAATGAAGGACGGATTCAGAGTCGGCACGTATCCAGTGCTGACAGACGGAGTTTCAACCCTTGAACAGGAAATCCACAGTCTTATTCCCGATGTGGAGACATATAACGGATATGCAGAGACAATCGGACTTGCCGCAGAGGAATTTTTCGGCAGCAAGCCTCAGGAATTCTATATCAACGACAGCGTTACTGTTCTGAAGCTTGAACGCACGAATGGCAGCTGGAACATAGCCGGATTCGCAAAGGACGAAAAAAACATGGCTGTTACAGAGCTTTTTGCCGAGGATATTTCGGCGGAATTCACAGCACTCCTGAACGATAAAGCCGCTGACGGCAGGGATATATATGCCGAAATTTTCGTTTCTTCGTATTATACAGTTCCTCACGGACTCAATGAAACAGGTTCATACATGTATGCAGGAGAAATGAGAGTCGCAGGGGTTTCAGTATTCCCGTCAAAGGATATCGGGGGAGTAAGCAAGTACGCTATACCGTCAATTGTGGATTACTGCGATTCATTTTCTTACGGCTGGAACAGCGAACACGGAAATATGCCCTATATTTCCGGAATTATCTGCGGCGACAGCATCATCCCCTGCGGAACATACTGTTGCAGTACAGGTGCATCGCTTATCAACAAGAACGCGATTCTTGAATACCATTACCCTGAAGGATAAAATTTATGAAAACAATAGCTTATATAGAAAATGACTTTACGGAAAAATTCGGAATACCAAGACAAAGCGGACTTTCCCCCATAGTTTCCCGTATTGTGTTTAAAAAAGAATACCGTGTCAAGGAGGCTTTCAGAGGACTTTCGGGCTATTCTCATCTGTGGATTATATGGAAGTTTTCCAAAGCAGAGCGCAATGAGTGGTCGCCTACTGTGCGCCCTCCAAGGCTGGGCGGAAATACCCGTATGGGGGTTTTTGCCACACGTTCTCCCTTCCGCCCGAATCCTGTCGGGTTATCTTCGGTGAAGCTGCTGAAAGTGGATATCGACAACCACGACGGACCTGTTTTATACGTTGAGGGTGCGGATTTAATGAACAGGACGCCCATTTACGACATAAAACCATACCTTGCCTACACCGATTCACACCCTGAGGCAATTGACGGCTTTGCGCTTACAAGGAAAGAGGGTATACTGACGGTGGAGTTTCCCGAGGAGCTCAGAATCATGCCTCAGGAGAAGCTGAAGCCGCTTATAAGCGTGCTTTCCCAGGACCCGAGACCCCAGTATCAGAACGAGCCTGAAAGAGTATATAATATGGCTTTCGGAGGGTATGATATCAGCTTCACTGTTTCGGATAATACACTGAAAGTATGCAACGTTGTCAAAATTGTTGACAAAAAGCGTTAAAAGTGCTACAATGTATTCTATGGTCGGGAGTCTGTTTTGTGCTCAGACTTTTAAGAACACGATCATAAAAATAAACCGAAAGGATGGTATGATTTATGAAAATCACATTAAAAGGCGATGTAATCAAAGAATTCCAGAGTGGATTATCCGCATATGACATCGCTAAGGAAATCAGCGGCGGCCTCGCAAGAGCAGCCTGTGCGGCAAGAATAAACGGTAAGGTGTGTGATTTACGAACTACCATCACCGAGGACTGCTCACTTGACATTCTCACTTTCGAGGACGAGGACGGTAAAAAGGCTTTCCGTCATACAGCTTCCCACATTTTAGCCCAGGCAGTAAAGAGACTTTTCCCTGCCACAAAGCTTGCTATCGGTCCTGCAATTGAAAACGGTTTCTACTATGATTTTGATGTAGAAAAGCCCTTTTCTCCCGAGGATATTGCGAAAATTGAAGCTGAAATGAAGAAAATCGTCAAGGAAGGCATTGCTTTAGAACAGTATGAGCTTTCTCCCGCAGAAGCTATTGAATATTTAAAGGGTATAGGCGAAGATTACAAGGTTGAGCTCTGCGAAGAACACGCAGGCAAGAACGAGCCTATCTCCTTCTACAAGCAGGGTGATTTTACAGACCTCTGCGCAGGTCCTCACCTTATGAATACAAGTGCTGTAAAGGCTGTAAAGCTTACAAACTGCACAGGTGCATACTGGAGAGGCGACGCCAAGGGTAAGCAGCTTTGCCGTGTATACGGTACAGCATTCCCAAAGGCTTCCGAGCTTGAGGAATATTTAAAGCAGGTTGAAGAAGCAAAGAGCCGTGACCATAACAAGATCGGCCGTGAGCTTGAATATTTCACAACTGTTGATTATATCGGTCAGGGTCTCCCTATTCTTCTCCCCAAGGGCGCAAAGACAATCCAGACTCTTCAGAGATGGGTTGAAGACGAAGAATACAAGAGAGGCTATATCCTTACAAAGACACCTTTCATGGCAAAGCGCGACCTTTACAAAATCTCAGGTCACTGGGATCACTACCGTGACGGTATGTTCATCTTAGGCGATCCCGATGATGAAACAAAGGAATGCTATGCGCTCCGTCCCATGACTTGTCCTTTCCAGTATCAGGTATTCTTAAACAGACAGCGTTCATACCGTGACCTGCCTATGAGACTGGGCGAGACATCAACACTTTTCAGAAACGAAGACAGCGGCGAAATGCACGGTCTTATCCGTGTACGCCAGTTCACAATTTCCGAGGGTCACTTAATTCTCCGTCCCGAACAGCTTGAAGAGGAATTCAAGGGCTGTCTCGAGCTTGCAAAGTACTGTCTTGATACAGTAGGTATGCTTGAAGACTGCACATTCCGCTTCTCTCAGTGGGATCCCGAAAACCCCAAGAACAAGTACGAGGGTACAAAGGAACAGTGGGAAACAGCTCAGGCTACAATGAAGAAGATTCTCGACAACCTCGGCGTTGAATATACAATAGGCATCGACGAAGCGGCATTCTACGGCCCCAAGCTCGACATCCAGTACAAGAACGTATTCGGCAAGGAAGATACAATCGTTACAATTCAGATTGATATGCTTCTTGCTGAAAAGTTCGGTATGGAATACGTTGATGTGGACGGCACAAAGAAGAACCCCTACATCATTCACCGTACAAGCCTCGGCTGCTACGAAAGAACACTTGCATACCTGCTTGAAAAGTATGCAGGCGCACTTCCGCTCTGGATGTCTCCCGAGCAGGTTCGTATCCTGCCTATCACAGACAGAGCAAAGGAATACGGCGAAGCTGTTTCCGCTAAGCTCGAAAGCCTCGGCATCCGTACTTCGGTTGATAACAGAAGTGAAAAGATCGGCTGGAAGATTCGTCAGGCTCAGCTTGAAAAGGTTCCTTATTTCTTTATCGTAGGTGATAAGGAAGTGGAAGAAAATACAGTTGCTCTCCGTTCAAGAAAGGAAGGCGACTTAGGCGCTTCTCCTCTTGATGAAGTAATCAGCAGAATTGTTATGGAGAACGCTTCAAAGGCACGATAAATAAGACATTCACGGGCTTCGGCAACAGAATACGTTTCCGAAGCCCTTATTCTTACAGGGGGAACTATGAAAAGGATAATTTCAGTATTTCTGGCACTTGTAATCGGGTTTTCATCCTTGTGTATAAGCTCTTCGGCAGCAAGCTATAAAGTAGGAATTTCCGCAGCCTACAAAAGCGGTTATACATACGTTACCTTAAAGCCTTCGTCAGGAACTGTCTATTATACAACAGACGGCACAAAGGCAGACAAGAATGATACAAAATACACGGGTAAAATCAAGATTACCGAACCGACAACTCTCAGAATGACTGTTTACAGCGGCGGAAAGGCTGTAAAAAGTTACACATCGGAAATTTCCGTAAGGACAAAGAATCCTTCCGTATCTTCAAAGCTTACATCGGATAATAAGTATAAGCTTACTTTTTCTGCGGCAGAGGGCGCAGTTATTTATTATACGGTCAACGGCAGCACCCCCTCCAAGAGCAGCGGCAATAAACTCGGGTCATCAAAGACAATCACGGTTGAACCGGGCGATGTGGTAAGGGCTGTGGCATATAAAAGTGGTTGGAAGAAATCTCAGGTTGTAAAGAAAACTCTTCCTGAGGTTCAAGAAGAAAAAACCAAGGAAGAGGAATTTGTTGACGAGGTGCTTGAGCTTATAAATAAGGAACGTAAAAAATACGGCCTTTCTGAGCTTACAACCGACGACACCTTCAAGGAAGCGGCGGCAGTACGTGCTGCAGAGCTTCCCGAAAAGTTCGGTCATATCCGCCCCGACGGAAGAAGCGGATTCTCCATATTCAGTGATTTTAACATAAAATGTATGTCTATGGCTGAAAATGTTGCCGCAGGACAGCAGACACCCGAGGCGGTTGTCAGTGCGTGGATGAATTCGGAAGGACACAGGGGTAATATCCTTGACCCGGGATTGACAAAAATAGGTATTGGGTACTATTACAAGTCAAACGATGTTTACAGACATTACTGGGTGCAGATATTTGCAGGTTAATCAATAAAGCAGCAGTTCATCAGAACTGCTGCTTTGTAATAGTTATCGGGAGGTATTATGAAAAAAGAAATCAGCGGATATACGGAATTTGTAAAAGAACATATAAGAAGCAAAAGCGTTGACAGGGAATTCCTTGAAATGCTGCTGACAAGGATAAAATTCTATCAGCACGAACGGCTTATACATCTTATTGTAACAATGACTTTCGCAATAATGACGGTTATATCGTTCTTTATGCTTCTGACAGAGGGCGGAACGGCGGCAATTCTTCTTTCACTGCTGTTTCTGGGACTCACCGTTCCTTATGTAATGCACTACTACTTCCTTGAAAACAGCGTTCAGGCGCTTTATAAGCTTTATTATGAAGCAAAGGAGCTTTGCCGTGGCGAATGAGCTTATTTACGCAGGCGCAGGACTGCTTTTGGCGGTGCTTGTAATTGTATGCGTTGTTGTGTTCCGTAAAAGCACGGACGAAGAAGAAATTGATACAATGAGCGGTACTGAGTTTGAAGATTTTATGGCGGAAATCCTCCACCGCAGCGGCGTTGAGGTGCTGGAGCTTACCAAGGCAAGCGGAGATTTCGGCGCAGATATAATAGTTATGCACGGGGGCGAGCGCACGGCGGTACAGTGTAAACGGTATTCCCGTCCTATAGGTGTAAAGGCGGTGCAGGAGGCGGTTTCCGCAAAGGATTATTATAAATGCACCAAGGCGGCGGTAATTACAAATTCCACATTTACAAGGCAGGCGCAGGAGCTTGCGGCGGAAAGCGGCGTTATTCTATGGGACAGGGACGCAGTATACGGATTTATGGCGGCGGCACAGGATAAATCCTGCCGTACAGCCTATGGAACACTGCGGTTTTACCGCCTTTTGTCGGGCGAACACGCAGATGAGGAAATATCTGTATATATTAATAATAGTATATATACCCTGCCTGCGGAAAAATCCACCGTTGTAAATGTTCCTGCAGGCGAGTGCAGAATATTTATTAAAAATGGAATAAAAAAATCGGAAATTAAAATAAATTTATCTGAGGAAACACGTTGTTTTGCGGTGGGTTATCATAAAAACAAGCCGTTTTTGAGTGAAATAAAGTAAAAGGAGACCGTTATGCTTCTTACAATAGGAATGATAGTAAAGAATGAAAAGAAATATCTTGAACAGTGCCTTACGGCACTGCAACCGATTCTCGAAAATGTAGACAGCCAACTTATTATTGCAGACACAGGTTCAATGGACGAAACCGTTCAGATTGCAGAGCGTTTTACTGATAATGTATTCTTTTTTGAGTGGATAAATGATTTTGCCGCCGCACGTAACTCAACCCTTGAAAAGGCTCAGGGAGAATGGTTCATGTTTGTGGACGCTGACGAAATCTTCACTTCCTGCAATGAAATCATCTCCTTCTTCAATTCGGGTGAATATCGGAAATATAATTCAGCTTCGTATATTATCCGTAATCTTCCAAAGGAGGGAAGAGGCGCTCCAGTGGATTTTACCGCCCCCAGACTTACAAGGATACTTCCCTGCACAAGGTTCATTCATCCCGTCCATGAGTGTTACAACACCTACGGAGAACCTGTAAAGGCACTTTACGATATTGCGGAGCATTACGGTTATACGGCGGAAAATGCAGAAGATAAATTTAAGCGAAACAGTATTCTTCTGTTGAAACGACTTAGAGATGAAGAGCCTTCGGCAATGCTTTATCAGCAGCTTTATGATTGTTTTTCTTCTCATGATGAAGAAAAAGCGATTGAATACCTGAATACAGGTATCAGCTTCTGCAAAGAAAATAATCACCCTCTTATTTTTTCAATGTATCACTTGAAGGTAAACCACTTATTCGGGGAGAAAAAATATTCCGAGGCACTCGAGGTGTGTAAGAAATATTTTGAAGAGGATAAAACAGTCCTTTCCACCGACGTTGAAATGCACGGCTTTATGGCGACCTGTCTTTCCTGTCTCGGAAGAGCTAATGAGGCGGTTGATGAATACACCCGTTTCTTTGAAAGTTTTGCCCGATACAAAAGCGGAAGACTTGCGACACAGGATATGCGCTATACGAGGTTTATTATAAGCAGCGATATCAATATTTCCGCATTATTTACAGAATTTCTGACTGCCTGCATACGCTGCGGCAGTGATAAAGGGACAATGCTTGCGGATTTTCCGTTATATATGTATCCAGTGGGCGGGAAAAGGCTGTCCTCTGTGGTAAGCGCTGAGGTGGAGTTCCTTTGCAGAAACGGATACGCAGATGCAGACAGGTTCTATAACAATCTGCCTGAGGATGTAAAGGCGTTATTTGAAAGATTATTAAGAGGGAAGATTGCAGTTTTGGACAGCATAGCGGCAATTAACGCTTTTGAGAGACTTTCGCCGTCAAACAGGGAAGCAGGAGAAATCTATCGCCGCCTGTCTGAGGGCGCTGAGCCTGCGCAGCTTGCGCAGTTTCTGAAAAACGCAAATCCTCAGGGATATGCCGATATGCTATATATAATGGTAAAAAAGGGTGCGGATATTTCCACTTTTGTAACTGCGGCTGGATTTTCGGCGGAATTCTGTGCTGAGTGCTGTTACAGCAATTTCGGGGATTTCTGTGATTATGCGTCGGAATATAAAGCGCAGTACATAAAAAATCCGTCGGCATACCTTGCTGCTTCGGAGTTTTTTGGCAGTACGGCTAAGCTTGCAGCGGCAGACAGAAAAGAAACAACCCCTCTGACACAGCTTTACGGACAGCTTAAGGAGCTGAGCCGCAGGGCGGAGTTTGAAAATCTTTGCAGAAAAGTTAAGGCAAACATTTACAGCTTTATGGAAAATAAAGATTTTTTTTCTGCGGAAAAAATCCTCGCAGAATATGAAAAACT
>CAZGRB010000001.1:0-38241 GCA_964527695.1 uncultured Ruminiclostridium sp. | reverse complement strand
TCTTGCAATGGAAACAGCACTTCTTAAAGATACGTCGTATTCGGGGAATTCCTCAGCGGCAAGCTTACTAGCAGAGTAGACGGAAGCACCTGCCTCGGAAACTACCATGTAGCTTACGGGAGTGGGGATTTCCTTTATCATTTCCGCTACGAAGCATTCGCTTTCGTGGCTTGCTGTGCCGTTGCCGATAGCGATAGTTGTAACGCCGTGCTTTGCGATAAGCTTTTTAAGCTTGTCCTTTGCTTCAGCGATTTTGCTCTGGGGAGGTGTGGGGTAAACTACTGTTGTGTCAAGCACCTTGCCTGTGTCGTCAACAACTGCAATCTTACAGCCTGTACGGTATGCAGGGTCAAGACCGAGAGTAACAGTGCCCTTTACGGGAGGCTGCATAAGCAGCTGACGGAGGTTGTCGCTGAATACGTGGATAGCGGCGGTGCAAGCCTTTTCGGTAAGGTCGTTACGCACACGTCTTTCAATTGAGGGGTGGATAAGACGCTTGTATGCGTCCTCTGCGGCTGTCTTTACAAGGTCGCCGTTGGTGTTCTTAGCCTTTACGAAAGACTTTTCGATAATTCTCATTGCGTCAGCTTCTTCAGCCTCAACGGTAACTTTCAGAATTTCCTCACGCTCGCCTCTGTCGATTGCTAAGATACGGTGAGTGGGAATTTTTGCTGCTCCCTCGCTGTAATCATAGTAGTTTTCATAAACGCTGTCTTCGGCTTCCTTCGCCTGCTTTGAAACGATAATGGCAGTGCGGTCGTAGAATGCGCCGAGAGACTTTCTGAGGTTGGTATCATCAGAAATAGCTTCCGCAATAATATCCGAAGCGCCTGCAATAGCTTCTTCAACGGACATTACCTTCTTTTCTTCGTCAACATACTGCTCCGCTTCCGCATAGGGGTCTTTCAGAGTCTGCTCCATAATGAAATCTGCAAGAGGCTGTAAGCCTTTTTCCTTTGCAATGCCTGCACGGGTCTTCTTCTTGGGCTTGAAGGGGCGGTAAATATCCTCAACTTCAGCGAGAGTAACCGCCTTTGTGAGCATATCACGGATTTCATCGGTCATAAGCTCTAAGCCTTCAATAGCTGCGGCAACCTCTTCCTTGCGCTTTTCCAGGTTACGAAGATATGTAAGTCTTTCAAAAAGCTCACGTAAAAGCTGGTCGTCCAGTCCGCCCGTAGCTTCCTTACGGTATCTTGCAATAAAGGGGATAGTGTTGCCGTCGTCCATAAGCTTTACAGCGGCTTCTGCCTGTGTTGTTCTGATTTTAAGCTCGCCTGCGAGCTGTTCGATAATGTTCATTGTGTGTTCCTTCCTTTATATAATTCTTCCTACAATTTCAAAAACAGGGCCTTTCTGCCACAGATATGTGGAAAGGTTTATCTGCCAGCACTCACCCTGGTTAAGAGCAAAATCCGCAGGTCTGCCCTTGGGGAGACCGTAGCCCGAAAGCAGGTTCATTATAACACCGCCGTGGGTGATTACTGCCGCCTTTGTAACCTGGTCATGCATCATATCCTTGAAAATTTCTTCAAGTCCGTCAAGACAGCGGAGTGTAAATTCACCGAAGGTTTCTCCTCCCGGAGCCTTTGCGTCATAGCCGCCCTTAAGCCATTCGGTGTACTCGGGCAGGTTTTCAAGTTCTTCCTGAGTCTTGCCCTCGAATTCTCCGAAATCACATTCCGCAATGTTGTCAATCTGTTTTACATAGCGGTCGGGATAGATAATATCCGCAGTTTCGAGGCATCTTTTCAGCGGGCTTGAATAAACCTTCTGCACAGACGGATAGAGCCTGACGTGGGCATAGCGGTTTATGGCGTAGTAGCCCTCATCGCACAGGGGCAGGTCGGTAAGACCTATATATCTGCCTTCCAGATTGCCCTGTGTTATGCCGTGGCGGATAAGATAGATGGTGTAATTCTTCATATTTTCAGTCCTTTCTGTATCTGAAAAAACGTTTTTCAGGGGTGAAATCCCGAAAAAAGCGGAGGTAGAGCGATTATTTAGTATATTATATATAATCTTTCAACAATTTTTTGTCGAAAATGCCACTTTACAATACGGAAAAAATTTAATATAATATACAATGCGACATTTGTGCAGTTGCTATCAGCAACTGCATGACTATTTGTTGAAAGGAGTATTTGCGATGAACAGTGATTTTCCCCGAATTCTGTCCCTGCTGAGAAAAGAGCGTCATATAAGTCAGAAGGATGCAGCTGCGGCACTTGGTGTAGCACAGGCGCTTCTGTCCCATTATGAAAAGGGCAAGAGAGAATGCGGTCTTGACTTTCTCGTAAGAGCGGCGGATTACTACAATGTTTCCACCGATTATCTTCTCGGTCGTTCTCCTATGAGTACGGGAAGCGTTATTGTGGAAAGCCAGATTCCCGACACGCAGACCCATGAAAAGGCACGCTTCGGCGCAGATATTTCCATTACGCTTTCAAAGAAGCTTCTCACAAACAGTATCGAGGTTATATACAATATTTTATCAAGAATAGGTAATTCAAAGCTGAATAACGCCGTGACAAATATTCTGAATTTCACGGTTTATAAGGTTTTCCGTATCATTTACCGTACCAATGCGAAAAACAGCGACACAATGTTTGAAATCGGAAATGAATCCGCCTGCCGTATGGCAAGTGCAGGTGCCGAAATCAATGAGGGCGCTGCCGCTTCGGCAATAAAGGAAACTGAGCAGAATGCTCCCGAAATTTCAACGGTAATGATTGAAACGGATTACCCGAAGCAGGCTCCTGCGCTGTTAAGCCTTATCAAGAGCAGCGAAAGCCAGCTGAAAAAATTAATGTGATTAAAAAGACTGCACGTTGTGCGGTCTTTTTTATTTAAACAGGACTACACTTTCGTGTAGTCCTGTTCTTTTTAATTCATAGGGCGTGAACTGCCCGAAGCGGCTCGCTTCACGCTTCCATACCAAGCTTTAAAGCCTTTAAGTTTGCATCAAGAAGGTTTGCCTTCTTGGGGGGAATAACCTTTGCAAGAGCCTTTTCAACAACAGCCATATCATCAAGACCTGTTTCCTTGAGGATTTTACCTGTAAGGATAATGTTTGCCATGCCCTTGAGGTCGTTGTCATTAGCCAGCTGTGTTGCGGGAATCCAGAAGCACTTGATATCAGTTCTGTCTGTTGTGCCGTCAACAAGAGTGCTGTCGATAAATGCCATACCGCTTGCCTTTACAGTTCCGATGAACTTGTCAAAGCTGGGGGTGTTCATAACCATAAGCTCAGAGGGCTCAAGAATGAGGGGGGAGCCGATGGGGTCATCGCTTACTGTTACGGAGCAGTTGCAAGTACCGCCGCGCATTTCGGGACCGTAGGAGGGAAGCCATGAAACTTCCTTGCCTGCGTATAAACCAACGTATGCTAAAAGCTTACCTGCGAAAAGGATACCCTGACCGCCGAAGCCTGCAAGTAAAAATTCGTTTGTCATATCAGTTCTCCTCCTTGTTTCTTACAGCGCCGTCCTTGTAAACACCGAGAGGATAGTAAGGAATCATTTCGGTCTTTACTCTTTCAAGAGCCTGAACGGGAGTCATACCCCAGTTTGTGGGACAGGTGGAAAGAACTTCAACAAGTGAGAAGCCCTGCTTTTTCTTCTGGTATTCAAAAGCCTTGCGGATAGCAGCCTTTGCCTTTCTGATATTTGCGGGGTCAACAACTGTAACTCTTTCAGCAAGAGCAACACCGTCAATCTGTGAAAGGATTTCACAGACCTTTACAGGGAAACCTGCTTCGGAAGTGTCACGTCCGTAGGGAGTTGTCTGTGTAACCTGACCGGGAAGTGTTGTGGGTGCCATCTGACCGCCTGTCATACCGTAGGTTGTGTTGTTGATAAAGATAACAGTGATGTTTTCGCCTCTTGTAGCAGCGTGGATAGTTTCGGCAGTACCGATGGCGGCAAGGTCGCCGTCACCCTGATATGTAAATACGAACTTGTCGGGGTTGCCGCGCTTTACGCCTGTTGCAACAGCGGGGGAACGTCCGTGGGACGCTTCAATCATATCGCAGTTGAAGTAGTCATAAGCCATAACGGAGCAGCCTACGGGGCATACACCGATTGTATCATTTTCAATACCCATCTCGTCAATAACCTCAGCGACAAGTCTGTGAACTATGCCGTGAGTACAGCCGGGGCAGTAATGTAAGTATGCGTCGGTAAGCGCATGGGGTCTCTTGAAATCAGGCATTACTTATTACCTCCCATTTCCTTGATTTTATTTAAAATGTCAGCAGGAGCGGGGATAATACCGCCTGTTCTGCCGTAGAACTCAACGGGCTTTGAGCAGTTGATTGCAAGCTTTACATCGTCAATCATCTGACCCATGGACATTTCAACTGTAAGAATCTTCTTGGCATTCTTTGTAGCTTCCTGAAGTTCCTTTTCAGGGAAAGGCCAGAGAGTTACGGGACGGAACATACCAACCTTGAGGCCTTCCTTGCGTGCTGCGTCAACAGCGGACTTTGCAAGTCTTGCGGTAGAACCGTATGCTACAACAACAATGTCAGCGTCGTCGCAGTAATCTGCTACTGCCATTGTTTCTTCCGCTTCGATTTTTTCATATCTCTTGAAACGTTCAACCACCTTGTCTTCAAGCTCCTGAGGCTGGAGATAGAGGGAGTTGATGATATTGTGCTTTCTTTCGCCCTTGTGACCGTTTGCAGCCCAGGGCTTGTTAGCAGCGTCGGACATCTTGATTTCCACATCAGGGAATTCAACAGGCTCCATCATCTGACCTAAAAGACCGTCTGCAAGAATCATTGCAGGCATTCTGTATTCGTCAGCCTTATCAAAAGCCTTTGCAACCATGTCAGCCATTTCCTGAACGGAGGCGGGAGCGTATACGAGTACGTGGAAGTCGCCGTGAGCGAGACCCTTTGTAATCTGCCAGTAGTCTGCCTGAGAGGGCTGAATACCGCCAAGACCGGGGCCGCCTCTTACAACGTCGATGATAACGCAGGGCAAATCTGCACCTGCGATGTAGGAAATACCTTCAGCCTTGAGGGAAATTCCGGGAGAGGAAGAGGAAGTCATGCAGCGGATACCCGAACCTGCACAGCCGTATACCATGTTGATAGCGGCAACTTCACTTTCTGCCTGTAAGAATGTACCGCCTACCTTGGGCATACGCTTGGAGAGGTATGCGGAGATTTCTGTCTGGGGAGTGATAGGATAACCGAAGAAGCATTTGCAGCCTGCTCTGATAGCAGCTTCAGCCAAAGCCTCATTACCTTTCATCAAGCTCTTTTCTGCCATTACTTCTTACCTCCTTCAACAGTGATTGCACAGTCGGGGCACATCATAGCGCAGAGAGCGCAGGCGATACAAGCGTCATCGTCTGTGCAGGCAGCTGTATAGTAGCCCTTCTTGTTGAGCTTTTCCTGCTGGATTGCAACAATCTTCTTGGGACAGGCAGTAACGCACAGTCCGCAACCCTTGCAGCGGTCAAATTCAACCGTCATTTTTGACATAGTAAGACCAATCCTTTCTTTCATAATGTTTATTAATTCCATAAGGTTTTAACAAAAATTTCAATGGGGAAGGGATTTTCTGTAACCTTTTCAAGAAATTCCTTCCGTGCTGCCGTCATTCTCAGGGGAAGTCCTGCTGCCTCTGCGACTTTCCGTGCATAATCGAGAGAACCGAGAATTATGCTTTCATCGGTTTCGCCTCCGAGATTTGTGTTGTTCACAATTCCCGTACAGGAAAGTCCGCTTGCTGTCTCGATTTCACGCATCAGCTCCAGCGCTTCATCGGGTTCCTTGGTGAGATAGCGGCATTTATTGATAACATACAGCATTTCACGGTCTTCACATTCCGAAATAACCGCTTTGTATCTGCCCAGTGCCTTTGCACCCTCGTCGTCGCCGCCTACGTCGATTATAACGCAGTCGCTTTCGTCAAGAACGCCCTTTACCGAGATACCCAGAGCAGGGATATCGAGGTTTGAGTTTGCATACTGGGGAGTTTTCAGGGTGATTCCGTTCTGTGCGAACAGCTCCTCAAAATCCGCCGTGCGGAAATAGGGATTTACAATATCAAGGTCAATGACCGTGCATTTTTTACCCTGCCTTGCCCCTTCAAGAGCGAGATTTACGGAGATATTCGTTTTTCCTGAACCGTAATGTCCTGTAACAATGGTAAGCTTTTTCAGGTTCAATGCTTCACGTCCTTTCGGTTTATTGCTGTGACGTATAACCATAAATATACCACAAAAACAGAAAAAAGTAAAGTTATGTATTACTTGACAAAGCTGCTCATGAAATTAGCAGCCATTTCGTAGGACGAGTAGGCGTATTCATCCATTATTTCCGAGAAGCTTAAGCCCAGAATCGCAATGACGAATACATAGTATATAACGAGGAGAGCGATTCCGATAGCCATCCAGATAAGCATAGCCTTGCAGTAATTCTGTCTTGCCTTGGGGCCGTCGCCGAAGCCCCAGATGAATAAGAATATAAGACCGATACAGCCGAGACTTGTAAGAAAAATTGTGAGCAGCCATTTTCCTATGCTCATTTCTTCCTGAGGAGCCTGATAGGGGTTGTACTGGGGAGCGCTGTTGGGAGTGTAGGGAGAAGGAGCAACAGGGGGCGGATTGTAGTTTCCGTACTGCTGCTGGGGAGCAGCGTTGTAAGCAGTTGTGGATTCAACCTCCTGGGGTGCATTCTCTCCGCAGCCGGGGCAAAAGCGGTCATTATCCGTAAGGAATGAGCCGCACTTGGTACATCTTTTTGACATAGCATAATTTCCTTTCATATGTTAAAAAATAATACTTATTTATAATATCACAAATTATGGAAAAAATCAACGGAATTTGCAAAAAAATACAACGAGGAAATAAAAAAATTCAAAACCTGTAAAATTTATGTGAAAGACTTGAAAAATAATCCGATGTTTAGTATAATATAATTGTTAATTATGCCTAAAATTGATTATTATTTAACAAACAATTATGGATTTAAGGAGAAAATGTATGAGTTTATCATATTTTGACAACCGTGAACTTTCCTGGCTTAAATTCAACCAGCGTGTGCTTGAGGAAGCGGAGGACGGCAGAGTTCCGCTTTTTGAAAGACTGCGTTTTGTATCTATCTTTGCAAGCAATCTGGACGAATTCTTCATGGTGCGTGTAGGCTCTCTCTATGACCAGACTTTACTGAAAAAAGACAAACCCGACAACAAGACGGGACTTACCTCTGCCCAGCAGCTTGCATTTATTGCGGAAAAGGTTACCGAGCTTGTTCCCCGTTTTTCAAAGGCGTATCATCTAATTGAGGAGGAGCTTTCGGTTTTCGGTGCGGAGCACGTGAATGTGAACAGGCTCAGCAAAAGCGACAAGGACTATCTCCAGAAATATTTCAATTCTGATATAAAGCCTTTGCTTTTCCCTACTGTTATCGATAAAAAGCACCCCATGCCATTTATTGCCAACAAGGCGGTGTATATCTATGTAAAGCTCACGGGTAAGAAGGGAAACGAAACACGTGGCCTTATCCCCGCCGGCTCCGATGTGTTCGGACGGGTAGTATTCCTTCCTTCGGAAAGCGGTTTCCGCTTTATTCTTACGGAAGAGCTCATAATGCTTTTTGCAGGTCAGGTTTTCGGTGATTATCAGGTGGCAGACAAGGGCATTATCCGTATAACAAGAAATGCGGATATTGACGCAAATGAAGCACTTTTTGACCACGATGTTGACTTCCGTGACGTTATGGAGGAGGTTATCAAGAAAAGACGCAAGCTGTGTCCCGTAAGAATCGAGTATTCTCATTACAAGAATGCTTCGGATATTGCCGCACTGGCCGAAAAGGCAGGACTTACCATCGGTAATAACTTTATATTCAATGTTGATTATCCTCTTGATTTCGGCTTTTTGGGCGAAATTGAAAGCCGCCTTTCAGACAAGTCCGAGCTTTTCTTTGACCGTCTTACACCTCAGCAGCCGCCTGCAATTGCGCAGGGCAAGTCCATTCTGAGTCAGATTGACGAAAAGGATATTATGCTGATGTATCCTTTCGAGAGCTTCAATCCTTTTATTTCGCTCCTTGAGGAAGCGGCTGTTTCACCCGATGTGGTATCGGTGAAGATTACCCTTTACAGAGTTGCCCGTGACAGTAAGATAGTTGACGCACTTATAAAGGCGGCGGAAAACGGCAAGGATGTACTTGCACTGGTTGAGCTGCGTGCAAGATTTGACGAGGAGAACAATATCGGCTGGTCAAAGCGTCTTGAGGACGCAGGCGTAAATGTAATCTACGGGCTTGATAACCTTAAGGTTCATTCGAAATTGCTGCTTATCACACGCAAGAAGGGCAATTCTGTCTCTTATACAACTCAGATAGGTACAGGAAACTACAATGAGCGCACCTCCCGTCTCTACACGGACATAACCCTTATGACCGCAGACCAGGATATCGGCACCGATGCGTCACTTGTGTTTGCGGCATTATCCATAGGCTCAGCGGTGGAAAGCTCATCATCCCTGTGGGTTGCGCCTCATTGCTTAAAGCCCCGTGTTGTAGAGCTTATCGACCGTGAAATCACCTACGGTAAGGACGGCTATGTAGGGCTTAAATTAAACTCCCTTACAGATAAGGACATTATCGAAAAGCTTGTTGAGGCAAGCAAGGCGGGGGTTAAGGTTGAGCTGCTCATAAGAGGTATTTCCTGCCTCGTTTCGGGAATTGAGGGCGAGACGGACAATATCGCTCTTGTTTCCATTGTAGGACGCTTCCTTGAACACAGCCGTATTTATATTTTTGGCAAGGGAGAGCGTGAAAAGATGTATATTTCCTCTGCGGACTTTATGACAAGAAATACAGAGCGCCGTGTTGAGGTTGCCGCACCCATAAAGGACAAGGATATACGTGACAGGCTTATGAATTATTTCACAACGATGCTCACCGACAACGTTAAGGTGCGTGTTCAGCAGCCTGACGGCACATATATCCGCCGTGAAACTGAGGGCGAGCCCCTTGACGCACAGAGGTATTTCTATTTCAGGGCGTACGCCGAGGCCGCTGCGGCAAAGTCTGCGGCAGCGAAAACGGTAAAGCCCGTGAAGCTTGTGGCAAAGGTGAGAAAAGTGAAGAAATAATTCATTTGAAGGTGTTGCGGTTTAAAGATATGAATGTCTTTTAAACCGAGCGAAGCGAGAAATCAAAAGTTTTCGGCCAAACCTTTTACAAAAGGGTTGGCGCCGCAGGCAACTCTGCAATCTTTCATTCTTCACTACTATATTTCTGAAAGGAATTAATAAAATGAAGCTCCTGATTATCGACGGAAACAGCATACTTAACCGTGCCTTTTACGGTATACGTCTGCTGTCAAATAAAAAGGGAATGTTCACAAACGCCATAACAGGCTTTTTTAACATTTACCTGAAGCTTATTTCAGGGTTTAAACCCGACGGTGCGGCGGTAGCCTTTGACCTGAAAGCACCCACGTTCCGCCATAAGAAATATGACGGCTACAAGGCAGGCAGAAAGGGTATGCCCGAGGAGCTTGCCATGCAGCTCCAGCCTGTAAAGGACCTGCTGAGAGCAATGGGCGTTACGGTTATCGAGTGCGAGGGCTATGAAGCGGATGACATTCTCGGTACGTTAAGTGCGGAATGCGACAGAAACGGCTATGAATGTATCATCGCTACAGGCGACCGTGACTCTTTCCAGCTTATAACCGACCGTGTAACGGTAAATCTTGCTTCCAACAAGGAGGACATCCTCTACACTCCCGACAAAATCATGGAGGTGTACGGTGTTACGCCTTTGCAGATGATAGATGTGAAGGCGCTTATGGGCGACAGCAGTGATAATATCCCCGGTGTTGCGGGCATAGGCGAGAAAACCGCCCTTTCCCTTATCCAGAAATATCACAGTATTGATGAAATATACGAAAACATCGACACTATCGAGGTTACGAAATCCGTCCGTGAAAAGCTTACAAAGGGCGAAGAAAACTGCCGTCTCAGCTACGAGCTTGGTACAATCTGTAAAACTGCTCCCGTTGATACGAATCTGAGCGTTTACAGCTTCGGTCAGCGTGACGAGGTGAAGCTTGCGGCAATGCTGACGGAATTTGAAATGTTCACACTGCTGAAAAAGCTTGACATCGGCAAGGAAGCGGTAGCCTCCGCCGCACAGCAGGCTTCCGAGGAGCGTGAAGCAGTCACAGCCGAGGAAATTGACCGTAATGTGCCTGATTTTATTGCAATGGGCGGTGTTCTGTACCGCTGTATGGGCGGCAAGGCGGAAATCGTTCCAGAAGCTGATTATGAAAAGGTATTGTCTGACAATTCACCCAAGCGTACCTTTAATTTAAAGGAAATGCTGTCGGGAATCTGTTTTGAAATAAACAATGTGGTATTCGACTCCACCCTTGCGGCATATCTGCTTAACGTAAATGCGGCGGAATACAACCTTGAACGTCTCTGCTCCGAATACAGTGTTGTGTATGACACAGAGAACATTGCCGAAACCCTGTACCGTCTCAACTGCGGGCTTTACGGCAGGGTAAAGGGTGAGGATATGGAAAAGCTGCTGACGGAGATTGAAATTCCGCTGAGCTATGTTCTTGTGTCAATGGAAAAGTACGGTGTGGAAATTGACCGTGCCGCTCTTATGGGCTTTGCAAGGGAACTTGACGCACAGATTGCCGACCTTGAACAGCAGATTTATATCTGCGCAGGTGAAAAGTTCAATATCTCCTCCCCGAAACAGCTGGGCGAGATATTGTTTGAAAAAATGGGACTGCCCCACGGAAAAAAGACCAAGACGGGATATTCCACCAATGCGGAGGTGCTTGAGGGGCTTATAGAGTATGACCCGATAATTGAGCTGGTGCTGAATTACCGCACTCTTACAAAGCTCAGCTCTACCTATGCAGTGGGACTTTTAAAGGTTATCGCCGAGGACGGCAGAGTTCACACAACCTACAAGCAGACCGAAACCCGTACAGGCAGAATTTCCTCCGCCGAGCCCAATATCCAGAATATTCCCGTACGCACCGAGCTGGGAAGGGAGTTCAGACGCTTCTTTGTGGCGGAAAAGGGCTATAAGCTTGTTGACGCCGATTATTCCCAGATTGAGCTGAGGCTTCTTGCGCATATTTCAGATGACGAATCAATGATTGAAGCCTTTAAGAGCGGTGAGGATATCCACACAATCACCGCTTCACAGGTATTCAATCAGCCACCCGAGTGGGTAACTCCCGAAATGCGAAGCAGTGCAAAGGCGGTAAACTTCGGAATTGTCTACGGAATCGGTGCATTCTCCCTTTCAAAGGACATCGGCGTTTCCGTGAAGCAGGCTGACGAGTATATCAAGGCTTATCTTGCGAAATACAGGGGTGTTGCACGCTATATGGAGAACACTCCCGAGGAAGCAAAGAAAAAGGGCTATGTAACAACAATGTTCGGCAGAAGAAGATATATCCCCGAGCTTCAGATGAGCAACAAGAATGTTCAGGCTCTCGGCAAACGTATTGCCATGAATACTCCCATTCAGGGCACAGCGGCAGACATTATAAAGCTTGCCATGGTTAAGGTTTATGCAAGGCTGAAAAAGGAATTGCCCGAAGCACGGCTTATTTTACAGGTTCACGACGAGCTTATCGTGGAAGCGAAGGAGTGCGACGCAGAAAAGGCGGCGCAGATACTCCGTGAGGAAATGGAAAATGTGGCAAAGCTTTCAGTGCCGCTGACAGCAGATGCAAAAACCGGCGACAGCTGGTTTGAAGCGCATTGAAACGCAGTTTCAATGCGCAGAGAAATCTGCTTTTGATATAAAAAGTTCATAGAGCAAATAAAAAAGTAAAAAATATTTACTTTTTTTATAAAAACCTATTGACAAATCAATAAATATGCTGTATAATGCGATTGTTGCAGGTAAATAAAATTTACCAAAGCTATTTTTGTATTAAAGGGGATTGATGTTATGGCTAAAAGAAGAAGTGCTGCAAATGTATCGCTTGGCGCAGGAATTTTATTTATAGCGGTAGGTCTTATTTTCTTTTTTGTATGCCTGTTCCTTACGATTGACACCAAGAAATTTGCGGAGACCGCACAGGAAACCTCTGCACTGGTTTATGATGTGCAGAAGGAAAGAGTCAGAAGAAACGGCAAATACAAAACGGATTACGATGTATACGTACAGTACAAGGTCAACGGAGTTACATACAACGAAGAACTGAACGGCGGTTCTTCGCTTATGAGAGAGGGTCAGACCCTCATTGTATATTACAATCCCGAAAACCCCCGTGACGTAAGAAGCAGCAAGAATGCAGGAGTGCAGAGCTTTGCCGTGATTTTCTCACTTGTGTTTGTAGTTGTGGGCGCTGCGGTAGGCGTAGCCCCTGTGGTGAAATTGTCGAAGAGAAAGAAGCTTAAGGAAACGGGTGAGCAGGGAACAGCAATTATCACAAACGTGGATATTGACAGAAGCGTAAGAATAAACAAGCGTCACCCATACAAGGCACACTGTGAATTCACCGACCCTGTGACAGGGGAGAAGTATCTTTACAGCTCCGAGGGTGTCATGAGCGATATCCGCCATCTTCAGGGACAGCTTGTAACTGTTTATTATGACCCTGCCGACAGAAGCAGGTACTATGTTGACCTTGATTCTGTTGATGAGAATGTAATGGGCGGTACTGCCGTTCATGATTTCAGATAAGGGAGATAATAAAATGAAAAAAGCACCATCTGTAAGTATGATAATCGGCATTGTTTTCTGCGTTGTAGGATTTGTGCTGATGTGCGCAGGCGCAGGAACAACCGCTTACGGAAATAGCATCGGCGAGGGCGATGAGACAATGCTGTTCCTGTATATTTTCGGCGGCATCGGTCTGCTTTTCCTTATCATAGGACTGCCGTTCCTTATTGTGGCAATCAGAAGAAGAAACACCATAAGCAGACTCCTTGAAACAGGCGTTCAGGCAGAGGGTGTCATAACGGATGTCGTAAGAAATCTTCAGGTTACCGTCAACGGCAGACACCCTTACAAGGCAGAATGTCAGGTGACCGACCCCGCTACGGGCGAAGTATATCTCTACAGCTCGGGAAATGTAATGAAAAAGATTGACTATCTTGTAGGCAGAAGCGTTACCGTATACTACGACCCTGACGACAGGAAAAAATACTATGTGGATATTGAATCCGCCGAGGCAGGCTACAACATGGATTCCCCCGAAGTCCACGATTTCAGATAAGGAGAAGCTATGACCGACGCAGAAAAAATATATGCTCTTGAGACCGCCTGTTTTTCCGACCCGTGGAGTCTTACGGCATTGGAAAACCAGCTTGCAAGCGGCAATGGAATTTGGCTTATAACAGAAGAAAACGGTATTCCCTGCGGATATGCTCTCGGGAGCATTGTCTGCGGGGAAGCGGAGCTTTACAGGATAGCCGTTTCCGATGATTTCAGAAGACGGGGACTTGGCGATAAGCTCCTCACGGGTTTTATTGAGGAATGCCGCCGACGGGACAGCGAGAAAATCTTTCTTGAGGTTCGTTCAAGGAATGTTCCCGCAATTTCCCTTTACAAGAAGGCAGGCTTTGAAGAAATTTCCGTCCGTAAAGGCTACTACGGGGACGATGACGCAGTGATTTTTGCCAAAATATTGAATTAAAACTGGTGAAAACGCAGATAAAGCAGAAAAATTATAGACAAAATATGAAAAATGTGCTAAAATAGAAATAATACATTGAATCGGCACAGGAGGCTGTCTTATGAAAAAGAATATCAGAAAAGTCATTTTGGATCATATTACTATCGTTTCCGCAATCGGCGTTGTCTGCGGAATTGTAACACTTGTTCTTGCGGCTTTATGTATGAACGGAAGCGACCTCATCGCAGGTGTTGTGGCTGCTGCCGCGGTTACAATCATCGGCTCTGCCGTAGCTGCCGCATGGGCTTCAAAGAAGCTCAATTCCGCAATTTCAGATTCACTTGAAAAGCTTGCGGCAGGCGAAGCTGTAAAGGGCGACGAAATTCCTGCGGAAATCGTCAAGGCTTCTGATGCAATCTGCGGCGGAATTTTTGACAAGAGTGCAGAAAACGAGTTTATCGCAAAGCTTGCGGCAGGGGATTTTTCCGCACAGCTTCCCGATTCTCTTAAGAATACAGAAACAGGCAAGAGCCTTCAGACGCTTGCCGACAGTTTTAACCGTAAATTCGGCGCAATCTGCCGCAGTGCTGAGCAGGTAAATGCCGAGGGCGTACAGGTAAGCGGTGCATTTGCTTCCCTTTCCGCTGACACAGGAGCGCAGGCAGGTGCTTTAAAGCAGCTTTCCGAATCCGTTGAAAGCATCAGAGGAACAGTTGACGCTACATCCGAAAACGCTCATAAGGCAGATAAAATTGCCGCATCCGCCGCTTCTGAAATTGAAGCAGGCAACGTACATATGAAGGACCTGCTTGCCGCTATGGATAATATCAGCAAGTCCACAGACGAAATCACAAAGTTCGTAAAGGTTATTGAAGATATCGCATTCCAGACAAACATCCTTGCCCTCAACTCTTCTGTAGAAGCGGCAAGAGCAGGCGGTGCAGGAAAAGGCTTCGCAGTTGTTGCAGGCGAGGTAAAGACCCTTGCAACCAAGTCGCAGGAGGCCGCTCAGCAGACAACTGCTGTTATTGAGGAATGTGTAAGAAATGTACGTGAGGGTGTTGCGAAAACCGACCAGACAGCAAAGTCCCTTGCGGCAATTGCCGAGGAAACACGTGAGGTTTCCCGTCTTGTAGGTGTTATCAGCGATTCCTGCGACGAGCAGAGAACAGTTATCGGTAAGATTGACGAGGGCGTTGACTTTATCGGTGCAGCTGCAAAGCGTGCCGATAGTGCTGCGCAGGCTTGCGCCGCTTCCGCACAGAAGCTTGCTTCCCGTTCTGATGCTCTCAGGGCAGAAATAAGCGATTTTAATTTCAAGGAAGAGACAAAGCCTGCTGTACAGAAGCCTGCTGCAAGAACAGCTCCTGCACCTAAGCCTGTTGTGGAAAAAACAGCGCCTAAGGCAGCAGAAAAGCCTGTTTCAAAGCCTGCGGCTGAGAAGCCTGCTCCTGTGGCGGCTGAAAAGCCCGTTGCAGCGAAAACAGCCTTCAGAGCAGCTGAAAGACCTGCGCCCAAAGCGGCTTCTGCACCTGTTGCAAGAACTGCATCTGCTCCCCGTACTTTTGCAAAGAACGATTCTTATGCAACTGCTGAATTTGTGGAAACACCTGACAGCAAATATTAATGGAAAAATATAATCTTGTAAGGCGGAGGGGCATGAAGAACCTCCGCCTGCGTGTTAAAGCGGATGGAAGTGTTCACGTAAGCGCACCCTACGGCGTTTCACAGAAGACTATTGACGATTTTGTGGAAAGCCGCACCGACTGGATAATAGAACAGCGTGAAAAACTGTCCGAGATTGTGCCGCCGTCACCGTCGGAGCTTTCAGACGGAAGCGTTATCACCCTTTTTGGGCGGCATTACGTGATTACTGTTACAGATGGCGTGGGGGAGGCCTCTGCCGAGGGCGGAATGCTGGTTGTGCCGCTTATTGACGGTGAAAGCATCGAAACCGCAGTGCTTGTGTTTATGGCTAAGGAATGCCGTAGAATCTGCACTGAAGCGGTTAAGGTTTATCTTGACCGCGCAGGGTATAAAGGCAGTCCCGTAAGCCTTGAATTCAAGTATCTTAAAAGCCGCTGGGGCAGCTACAACAGGCAGAAGAATCTTATAACCCTGAATCTCGCCCTGTGCAAGCTTCCCGAAAAATATATAAGCTATGTTGCCGCCCACGAGGTTACCCATATTTTTGTCCACAACCACTCCGATGATTTTTATAAGTTTGGGGAAGCTATATATGACGGATTTTTCAGAACAGACCGCGAGCTGAATAAAATCAGAATCGGGGGACTTTTTTCGTGAGGGAGAGAAAATGAAAAAGAAAAGTATAGCCTCGCTTATGTGCGGTGTTGTGATAACCCTTTCGGGCTGTCAGACAGTTCCCGGGTTCGGAGAAATCACACCTTTGATGTGGGACACCGTTGAGATAGATCCGATCGGGCTTGTGCTTTCGGGCGTTGAAGACCGTAGCGGTTCAAATTCAAATCCCTATCCCGATGTTGACCTGACAAAAATCAGCAAAATGCCTGTTTATAAGGCTACGGGAAAAGCAGATGACCAGAGGGCGGACGGAAAGGCTATTGCGGAAAAATTCGGTATTGATTATAATTATCTTAAATCGATATGGAGCGATACGGAGGATGTTTTTACATCGGACGGCGGATTCTGCGCAAGCCTGAGAGATGATGAGCAATCGTTTTCCGTGCATATTGTTTCCACAGTCAATTATGATGATTATTACAGGGAACGGTATGAAATTGTTGCATGGAGCGGAAATAATCCGCTGAAATATTCGGCGGTTTCCCCTCTGGGCAGTGATGATATTTCCCTGAAAAAGATAGGCATAAATCTTCCCGACAAGATTTCTTCTGTAAGCTATACCCTTAATGACGATTTTTACACCTGTGAAATTTCAGAGGAAGAGGAAAAGGAAATTGCATCCTTCTTCATGGATTATATTAATGAAAATTCCGATATTTTCCCTTTTAAAGCGGATGAATACTATTCCGAAAACATGAGGTATGGTCTATGGTGGCATAATGATGAGGGTGAAATGTGCGGTGCGGCGGGAACGAGAGTCGTTTTTCTGAGCTGTGACAATGCAACCGAAGCGGATATTCTTGCAGCGCACCACGGGCTGACAGACACAATAACAGCCGCTTATATCGTGCAAACTGACTGGAACGAGCTTTATCAGACAACACACAGTATTGAAATAACTGTTGCAGAGTATTCCGAAAGCTTTGAAAAAGTGGGAGAATATGATATTATCCCTTTTGAGGAAGCAGAAAGATGGTTTAAAAACAATGAGAATGTAAATTACACACGAGAAATTCCCGAAGATGAATCCGATGAAAACAAAGAAGTTTTCCTGAAATATATCACAGATTCGGAGGGTTATGTCCGTCCCGTTTATGTGTACGGCATTTCGCCCAATGATTCCTCTGTGTGGATAGACGCAATAAAAAGATAAAGGAATAATACAGAATGGAACTTACAGAAACCTTTGAAAAGACAATAACCGATGAAAAAATCGAGCGCTGGCGCTATCCCAGATTTTTCACGGAAAACATAGGAAAAACCGCAGTGCTTACCCCTGAGGATTCAAAGCATATCAGTCAGGTGCTGCGCATGAAAGAGGGGGATTACGCCATTGTCTGCGACGGGAACTGCAACGACTACCTCTGCCGTGTCATAAATCCCGACAAGAACGCAGCTGAGCTGGAGATTCTTGATTCACAGAAGAATGAAGCCGAGGCGGATATATATGTGCGTCTTTTCCAGTGCTGTCCCAAATCCGACAAAATGGAATTTATTGTTCAGAAAGCGGCGGAGCTTGGCGCATCCGAGGTAATTCCCGTGCTGTCGAAACGCTGTGTTTCCAGACCCGACCCGAAAAGTGCCGAAAAGAAGCAGGAGCGCTATCAGAAAATCGCCGATGAAGCTTCAAAGCAGTGCGGAAGAGGCAGAATCCTGAAGATACAGCCTATGGTGACCTTTGAGCAGGCGGAAAAGGCGTTTGATAAAAATAATACAGGCATATTGTTCTATGAATGCGGCGGACAAAGTATAAATGAAATAATGAACGGAAAAAATAAGGGTGTCGTGGATATTTTTATAGGAAGCGAGGGCGGCTTTGAACCGCATGAGGCCCAGCTTGCGCAATCCTGCGGCATAAGCCTTGCAACCCTCGGCAAGCGCATTCTCAGATGTGAGACTGCACCCGTAGCGGCAATTTCCGTTTTGATGAATGTCACAGGAAATATGTAGCATTTTTGTGAAAAATGCAGAATTTTCAAATCCCCTTGAAAATCAGTTAAAAATGTTATATAATAAACTTGCAATATTATATATGTAAACTCCACAGCAAAGGAAGGTAAAGCCAATGAATAAGAATATTATCGCTCTTTTAGTCGGAATTATCGCTCTCTTAGCAGGCGCACTCACAGCTGTATTCTTTATCAAGAAAAAGATGGACGCTGAAGCAGACGAGTTCGATGAATTTGAAGATTTTGATATGATTGACGATGACGATGAGTTCTTCGGTGAGGATGAATACGCTGAGTATGACGCACTGGGCGTTACAGGCGCTGATTCCATTCCCTACGTTGACGAAAACGAAGAGGAAGAAAACGAGAGCACTGAACTCTGATAAAAAACGGTATTTATCGTAAGGTAAATGCCGTTTATTTTTAAACAGGAAGGATAGTTTATGAAATTATTAAAGAAAATCACAGGTATATTAATGGCGGCAGTCATGGCTCTGACGTCAATGCCCCTTTCCGCTTCTGCGGCAGTTACCGTTCCCGATAACGAGGCGACAAGATTTGTCGACGGCCTCGGTGCAATCTGGAATCTGGGTAATTGCTTCGATGCGGTGACAGGCTGGGTCGGCGGCGACGAAATGAAATATGAGACAGTATGGTGCGGTGCACCTGCTACGAAAGAGCTTGTCAAAGCCGTAAAAAACATGGGCTTTGATACAATCCGTATCCCTGCTTCATGGAGCGTTCATGTAGACGAGGATTACAATATCAGTGAAAAATGGCTTGACCGTGTGGTAGAGGTGGTCGACTGGTCCCTTGACGCAGGGCTTTATGTAATTCTCAATGTTCATCATGACATTGAAAAGGAATATTACTATCCCGATTCTGCTCATTATGATAATTCTGAAAAATACATGACAAAGGTATGGGGTCAGCTTGCGGAAAAATTCAGCAGCACAGACGACAGACTTGTTTTTGAGCTTTCCAACGAGCCCCGCCTTAAGGGTACTGATGTTGAATGGTGGTTCCAGGTGAATAATCCTCCTGCGGAGGTTGTTGACGCAGTTGAGTGTATCAACAAGATAAATCAGGCTTCACTTGATGTTATCCGCAAGTCAGGCGGTAACAACAAGGACAGATATATTCTTGTGGGCGGCTACGATACCTCAGTTGACGGTGTTACCGTCAAGGGCTTTGAGCTTCCCGAGGATACAGTGAAGAACCGTCTTATCGTTGATTTTCATCTTTACACAAAGGCAAAAGCAACCTATAAGTGGGCGATTGATACAATTTATGATACATACGTAAGCAAGGGAATCCCTGCGATTCTTTCCGAGTATAATCTTGATCCTAATAACAACGTATACAACGATAATACTCCCGAATATTTCACAAACTGGATTTCCTACGCCCGTGAACACGGCATAAGCTGTGCAATTTGGGACAATAACGATGTTGCATATAAAATTATCGACCGTGCTACTGTTAAATGGACTCAGGAGGATATTGCAAAAGCAATCGTGAAGGCGGGTGCGCCTGCTATGAAGAGTTCTTCTTCATCTTCATCCTCCTCTTCCTCCGATAAGACAACAAGTGCAATTACGGTTAAGGCTGAACAGGACGGTTTCTATGTAAATTTAAGCTGGACAAAGGTTGACGGTGCTTCCAAGTACCGTGTATACCGTTCTGCAAGCGCAAACGGCACAAAGACAAGGATTGCACAGACCACGAACACTAACTGCATAAACAGAAATTCCGACATTGGCGGTACATATTATTATTACGTAAAGTCCTATGACAAAAAGTCGGGCAAATGGAGCGCCTATTCCGCTCCTGCAAAGCTTTCGGTTACAAAGGCAAAGGCTGTAACAAAGCTTTCGGGTAAAAAGAACGGCAATAAGGTTACCCTTACATGGGACAGCATCGGCGGTGTGGCAAAGTATCAGATTTTCTACACAACAAACGGAAAGACATATAAGAAGCTTGCAACTGTCAAGAGTACAAGAACCAGTATAAATATTTCGGGACTTGATTTTGATAAGTACGATTACAAATTTGCAATCCGTGCAGTTGACAGCGACGGAAATAAAGGAAATCTTTCAAACAAAATTACAGTTAAATAATAATAAGGCGGATTGCGTTGCAATCCGCCTTGGTTTTTGATTATATGCCCTTAATTTATTACAAATTTATTACAATTTTCAAAAGCGGTTGATTTTACTGTGGAAAAGTGATATAATTAAATTTGAAAAAGACTTGCTATAAGGACAGGAAAAAATGGATAAATATACAATCGCTAAAAGTAAAAAGCTTCAGCAGGTGGCTGACGAGGTGGAAAAGGTAATTGTCGGTAAGCGTGATGTTATCACAATGCTGCTTATTGCTCTGCTTTCCGAGGGTCACGTGCTTATCGAGGATGTACCGGGTACAGGAAAGACTACTCTTGCTACCGCTCTCGGCAGAGCTACGGGACTTGTAAGCCGTCGTGCCCAGTTCACTCCCGACGTAATGGCATCCGACCTTACGGGCTTCAATATGTTCAATAAGGAAACCAACCGTTTTGAATACCGTCAGGGCCTTGTTATGACCAATATTCTTCTTGCGGATGAAATAAACCGTGCTACCCCGAAAACGCAGTCTGCGCTTCTTGAAGCTATGGAGGAGCAGAACGTTACCGTTGACGGCGTCACACATAAGCTTCCCGCTCCATTTATGGTTATTGCAACCCAGAATGAACTTGGCTATGTGGGAACATTTCCTCTTCCCGAGGCTCAGCTTGACCGTTTTATAATGAAAATTTCCATGGGTTATCCGACTGCCGAGCAGGAAATCAATATGCTTGCCAGCCGTCAGACGGACAATCCTCTTGACAATATTATTCCTGTATGCACAAAGGAAGAAATTGTATCGCTTATTGAGCTTGTGCGCCAGATAAATATCGAGCCTTCGGTTTACAGGTACATAGTCGATATCGTTACGGCAACCCGTAACCATGCTTCGGTACAGCTTGGGGCAAGTCCCCGTGCTTCCCTCGCACTTATGAGAACTGCGCAGAGCTATGCTTTCCTTAACGGCAGAGCATACGTAATTCCTGAGGACGTACTGAGAATGACTCCCTATGTTCTTCCTCACCGTCTGCGCCTTTCCCGAGACGCACGACTCCAGCACATGGATATTCTCCGTGATATTGTAAAAAATGTGAAGCCCCCGTTCACAAGAAACGGCTGATATTATGGTAAAATACAGAGTAACATATATTTTTATACTTGCAATGTCGGTGGTGTTTGCGGCGGCATATGCCAGCAAGCTCACCCTTGTGATCATGCTGACCCTGCTGTTTCTGCCCGTCATATCCTTTGTAGTGCTGTTATTTACAAGATTTGCGGTTGCTCTTGAGCTTTCAAGTCTCAATATCTTCACAACAAAGCAAAGGCGCTTTACGCTTGCCGTAAAGGTGAAGAACCGCTTTTTATTTCCGATTTCGCCTCTGAAAATGACAGGTACATTTCAGGACGACGACGGGAATCTCATAAAGGATAAGCTTATTGTGGCAAGCGTTATGCCCTTCGGCAGGTCTGAGTTTGTTTTTGACGGCTTTCTCAAGTACAGAGGTGCATATACTCTCGGAATAACAAGTGCCGAGCTTTATGATTTTCTCGGGCTTTTCCGTTTCAAGCTGAAAAATCTGCCTGTATGCAATGTTGTTGTTGCACCCCGCAGACTTATTCTGGGCGAAAACGGCGCACTCTGCGACGAAGAAACCGACAGCCTCCGCACACAGTATACATTCTTTGAAAATGATACCTTTACTTCCGTGCGTGAATATGCCGATGGGGATTCTCTCAGACGTGTGCACTGGAAGCTTTCCGCAAAGCAGGATAAGCTTATGGTAAAGCAGTCTGACCTGAATCTCAGCAGCAGTGCGGCATTGCTTATTGACACAAGCTCAGTGTACGAGGACGAGCTTCAGGGCGAGCGTGAGGTTGACGCATTACTGGAAGCGGCGCTTGCGGTTGCAAGAAAAATTATCACAGAAGGCAGTACGGCTGCCTGCATATATAACAACGAGGAAAAGGAAACGGAAATTATTGCCGCACAGACGGCAGATGATTTTGAATACCTGTACCGCAAATTTTCGGTTATTCCCGTATGCGAAGCTGAAAAGAACCTTGTTCCGCTTGCCGCCGACGGCGCTCAGACCATAAGGGATTCGGGGCTTGTGTTCATTTTCGCTACGGTTATGCAGACCGAAGCACTCAGAACTGCCCTTGCGGAGTCTCTTGCCGCCTGCACGGGCATACGTGTTTTCCTTACCACGGAAAAACCTGACGAGGGCTTTATGGCTCTTGCGGATACAGATACAAGAATAAGGGTAAGCTATATCGACCCTGACAATATAGCCGCATCACTGGAAGCAGCGCTTTTTGAATAACTGCGGCAAATCTCTTCGGACAGAGGAACTGCTTATATGAATAAAAAGGAACGTCAGAATACCGTTCTGAATGATACATATTTCAATAAGTCCCCGTGCCTTATCAGGCTTTTTCTGATAAGGCTTGTTCTGCTGTCCGGATTATCCGCCTCCGCCGTTTATGCGGTGGGCGATTTCCTGCTTATGGAGTACGGACTTACAGAGGCGGCAATTGCGGCAGGTGTAACCTCTGCGGTAATTTTCATACTTGCTTCTGTCCTGCCGTCGGGAATTGTGTATTTTCTTTCTCTTGCAGGCTTCGGGGCGCTGTTCCTCAGAGATGAGCTTATTGAAAAGCTTGCGTATTTCTTTGATTATCTTATGGTACGGCTGGACAGCAGGCTTCTTGACACAGAGAAATTTATAATTCACCCTGAAGCAAGCGGAATGCAGACAGAGGAAGCCTGTATTCTCGGACTTTCTCTTGTGGGAGTTCTTATGGGCATACTGTTTGCCGCCTGCTGCCGCACACGTTTCCACGGCTTTTACACATTACTTGTTTTCGCAACCTTTGCCGCTCCCGCTTTTGTGGCAGAGATTGCCGGTTATCACGTTTCAATAGCCGTTTTCACGGCTTTCTTCCTGGGCTTCTATGCAATACGCATGGGTTACGAGCTGGACGGAATGTTCAATCACGGAAACCGCAGCGAAGCAGGGGAGGCGGCACGCCGCAACGAAAAGACTTACCGACGCCGCAGAGGGCTTGCCGTTTTCGGACGTAAGCTTCGCAGCGATATTCCCCGTTACATGAAATACTCCTCAAATGGTGTTATTTCTTTTGTGTCAGCTGTTGCTATTGCTGTTACAATGGGTAATGTTATTCCTCAGGGTACAACCTTTGATTACGAAAAGCTGTTTTCTGATGTACAGGAGATGAGTGCGGATTTTGTTTCTAAGATTGAGGAAAAATGGGGAGTTGATTTCGGCAGCTCCGATGCTCAGAGCGAATATTTCAGCTATTCCCAGTACGGTGACAACTCAGGCGGTATCGGTATCAGCAAGCCCTCTGACAGTGCTTCTCCCGTGCTTGATGTTACTCTCGGCAGAAATGATATTCCCGTTTATTTAAAGGGTGATATCGGCGTTAATTTCAGAGGTGTGAACTGGACGTCAATCAGCGATGAGTATAAAAATGTAACATATCAGGGTGATCTTATATGGGAGAGAATAAAGGATTTCTACCCTGAAACCATATATGAAAACACTCGTCAGATTGTGGCTGCCGCAGGCTATGAGCCTGATGATTTCCTGCCTCTGCAGAAGGTTTCGGTGACCTACCGCAAACGTACCGCAGTTGTTTTTCAGCCGTTGGCTGTCTATTCTCCCGAGTACAAGACAAGCAGCTATTTTGACAGCTACGGAGACTATATCCTCAGAACAAAAGACGGTATGAATTACCTTAATACAATCGAAAATCTTGCACTTACTCCGAATATGTCCTTCGGAGGTGTTGAAAGCGTTATAAGCAACGCTATGTACGGTGCATATCAGACGGAAGACCTTATATACAACTCTCTTGTCATTTCCTATGACGATTATGTAAAGGCGGCATACACAGAGCAGAACTACGAAAATATAGACGGTCTTATAACAGTGCTTTATGACAGCGGTTATATTGCCGACTGGATGACTCCTTATTCAAAGGCGCAGGGTATCTGTGACTATTTCCGTCAGAATTTCAGCTATTCTCTTTCCGTTGATAACGGTTCGGGCGCTGAGGTGCTGGATAATTTCCTTTATGAAACAAAGCAGGGCCACTGCGCCCTTTTCGCTACTGCAACAACTCTTGCTCTCCGTGAGCTTGATGTACCTGCAAGATATGTGACAGGCTATGTTGTGGCAGGGGAAGGCGAAGCGGTTGACGGCGGATACAAATACACCTTACGTGAAAAGGATTTGCACGCATGGGTAGAAGTATATGTTGATAATATCGGCTGGCTCCCCTTTGACCCAACGGCGGCAGTTGACGGCTTTGACGGAATGGCGGCAGAGGGCGTTCATGAAGAAAATCCCCCTGTTACATCTGAAATTACTACTGTAACCACTCCCGCACCTGTGACAACACTCAGTGATGAGGGTGATGAGGTGCCTGACCTTACCGAAGAAGCGGATATTACCACAAAGCCTCCCGTAGCGGCAGACGTCACAGCAGGAACAGGAGAAGGAACAGGCGGTGAGCCTGTGGTAATTCCCGAGGAGGACAACCCGCTTATTTCTGTTATTATAGCAATTCTCTGCGTTATAGCGGCAATTGCCCTTATTATAGTGGCAGTTCATATGTTTTTGAAGCACCTTGATAACTCAGAAAAAAAGGTTTGGACAGGCTTCCGTAAAAAGAATCCCTACCGTGCCTGTCAGGAAATGTATAAGCTTGCAGTACTTATACTTGACAAGGAAGGTCTTACTCCCGGCTGTGAGCTTATGAATGATTTTGCCGTAAGGGTTGACTCGTCTATTTTCCTGAAGGGAACAAACGTATTCCTTGTAGACGTAATGCCTGTATTTATAAAATGCGAATTCGGTACATCTGAGCTTGCACCTGTTTCCGAGGAGGAAAGGGCGGCCGTATACAAGTTTACGGCGGCGATTTACCGTAAGTATATGGAAAACAGGAGTGCATTGGGAAGATTTGTAACAAGAATCAAACTGTTTTTGTAAAAAATATAGTAATTTTGCAAAAAAATATTGCAAAACTTAAAAAGTTTTGGTATAATTGTTTCAGCTGATTAAATATTTACCTGAAAGGATGGTACATAACCATGATGAATTTGATTACCCGTTCCGACTTTGACGGTCTTGCATGCGGTGCGCTTCTTTTAGAAGCTGGAATTATTGATTCCTACACCTTCAAGCATCCCAAGGATATTCAGGACGGACTTGTTCCCGTAACGGAAAACGATGTTCTCGCAAACGTTCCCTTTGTTGAGGGCTGCGGCTTATGGTTTGACCATCATTCCAGCGAATACGAGCGCAATCAGCTTGAGGGCAAGTACAAGGGCGAAAGCCGCATTACTCCCAGCTGCGCACGCATTATCTATGAATACTATGGCGGAAAGGAACGCTTCCCGCAGTTTGACGACCTTATGGTGGCTGTTGACAAGGTAGACAGCGGCAATCTTACAATTGACGAAATCCTGAATCCCAAGGGCTGGATTTTAGTGGGCTTCCTTATGGACCCCAGAACAGGTTTAGGACGCTTCCGCAATTTCACGATAAGTAACTATCAGCTTATGGAAAAGCTTCTCGTATGTTGCCGTACAATGACTACACAGGAAATTCTTGACTTACCCGACATTAAGGAAAGAATTGATGTATACAATGAGCAGGCTGAGCTTTTCAAGGAAATGGTAGCTGCTCACACAGTTATCAAGGGCGATGTAATAATCACCGATTTACGCGGTGTTGAACCTATTTATACAGGCAACCGCTTTATGATTTACAGTCTCTATCCCGAGCAGAATATTTCCGCATGGATTGTTTCAGGCAAGGGCGGTCAGGGATGTTCTGCTGCGGTAGGCTATTCTATCCTCAACCGCACCAGCAAGGTTAATGTAGGCCAGCTTATGCTGAAATACGGCGGCGGCGGTCATAAGGCTGTGGGCACCTGCCAGTTTACAGATGAAAACATGGATACAGAGCTTCCCAAGATGCTTGACGAGCTTGTAAACTACGATAAATATTACAATGTATAAAGCTTTATGCCGCACATTTTCAGTGTGCGGCATAATTTAGATTAATCCGCTGAAAGGAAAAGAAAATGAAGACCAGAGAATTTGCTGAAAAACTCAGAGAAAATATCGGAAAGGTAATAAAGGGCAAGGAAAAGGAAACCGACCTTGCGGCAGCGGCGCTTATATGCGGTGGTCATGTACTGCTGGAGGACGTTCCCGGTACAGGTAAAACCGTATTCGCCCGTGCAATGGCTAAATCCCTTGACTGCGATTTCCGCCGTATCCAGTTCACCCCCGACCTGCTTCCATCTGATATTACCGGTATCAATTTCTACAACATGAAGGAACAGGAATTCCGTTTCAGAAAGGGCCCTGTTTTTACCAATATCCTCCTTGCGGATGAAATAAACCGTGCAACTCCCCGAACTCAGTCTGCGCTTCTGGAATGTATGGAAGAGCGTCAGACAACTATCGACGGAGAAACACACGGACTTTCCGAGCCGTTCTTTGTTATTGCAACACAGAACCCTGTTGAAACTGCAGGCACATATCCGCTCCCCGAGGCCCAGCTTGACCGTTTCTTAATCCGTATGTCCCTCGGCTATACCGAACGTGAAACGGAAATCGGTATTCTTTCGGGTATCGGCGAAACCCACCCCATTTCGGAAATCAGCGCAGTGCTTACAGCGGAAGATTTATTGTCCGTCCGTAAGGAGGCGCTCAACATTAGAGTGAATGAAGCGGTTTTAGGTTATATTTCCGACCTTGGCACAGCTACAAGGAATCACGAAAAAATCCGTCTGGGACTCAGCACCAGAGGTCTTATCGCCTTAAAGAAAATGTCACAGGCTTATGCGGCGGTAAAGGGCATGGAGTTTGTAAACCCCGACTGCGTAAAGGCGGTTGCACCCTATGTAATCCCTCACAGACTTGTATGCCGTGAGCTGTCTCTTTCTCTCAGCAAGAAGAGTGCCGCAGAGGAAATCACAGAACAGCTTCTGGATACCGTTCCTGTCCCCACGGAAGAAATCGGCTGATTTACGGAGTAATTATGGAGCTTATTGCTATTTTACTGATTGTGGGAGCTGTTGTCTTTGCGGAACAGCTTCTTTACCGCAAAACCGTGCTGAAAAACGTTGAATACACAGTAGCTTTCAACACTGATGAAGCCTTTGAGGGTGAAGAAATCGAAATTGTCGAGGAAGTTGTCAACAATAAGTGGCTTCCCGTACCGTGGCTCAAAACCGAGCTTTCTACAAGCCGATGGCTGGAATTTACGGGAAGTGCGGCGGCACGCGGCTCGGACGCACGCTTTGTTCCCAGTGTTTTTGCCCTGAAGCCTTATCAGAAATGCACCCGTACACGTAAGGCAGTTGCCCTTAAAAGAGGAATTTTCACCCTTGAAAGCACCTCCCTTATCGGCGGAGATTTACTGGGACTTGCCTGCGTTTCGAGGAGTGTAAAAACAGGGCAGTCCATACGGATTCTGCCGTCGCCCTATGAAGTAGGCGAGGGAGAATTGTCCAGTGAGGAGCTTGCAGGAGAGATTCTTACCCGACGTTTTATCTGTGACGACCCGTTTTTAAAATCGGGGTCACGTGAATACACAGGCAGAGAACCCATGAACCGTGTCCACTGGAGCAGTACTGCAAAAGAGGGTCGCCTCATGGTGTTCAACAACGATTTCACAACGGAAAACCGTGTGCTTATCCTGATGAATATGCAGAAAACGGGAATCGGCGACCCGAGACCGCCCATGATTGCCGACACGGAAACCATGATAAAGGCGGCGGCTTTTCTTATAGATATGTATGCGGCGCAGAAAATTTCCGTTTCCTTTGCTACCAACGGCTCGGGGAAAATCCTTGAAAACGGCGGAGCTTCGGAAGAGGATTATCTGGGAATACTGCGTACCCTTGCGGGTCTTGAAAACACCTGCGACACGGATTTCAGCGATTTCTGCGGTTGCATCGACTTTGACGAAATCACTGATATTGCTGTGATTACATCTTATATTGACCAAAGAATGCTTGACTTTGCACGTGCTCAGAAAAGACTGGGCAGAAATGTGTTCTTCTGCTGCAATGACGAAAAGGACTGCGGTCATGAGGTCATTCATCTGGGAAGAATACACCGATACACATTTTTAAAGGATTGATTTTACGAAAGGAGTGGTTATATGCGTTCGGGAATACTTAAATTTCTTGCGGTTATTTCCTTCGGACTTGTAACCTTTCCTTTTGTGCTTACAAACGATGTGCTGAGCTTTGAAAACATATCGGCACTTCGCATTCTGTCCTATTATGCAGGCTTCGGCGTTGTTTTCGGAATCGGCTATGCCTTCGGACGGGTTACAATAAAGCGTAAGAAACTGATATTGATTGAGAGGTTTGCAGGCCTGCTTACATTCTTTGCGGCCTTCCTGCTTCTTCCTTTTACCGACGAGGTTGGTATCATTTTTTCGGCAGGTGCTTCCTGTGTATTGTGGTATTTTCTGGGCGAACGTGCCGCACGTAAGCACTATGCGGATATTTTCCCTGCGTTTATGTTCGGGGTGTATATTGCTGTGACCCTGCTTTGCTACCTTTTCTACGGGGCGATGTGCAACAGGGAGCTTAAAGAGCCTGTTCAGACGGCGGTTATAATTGCATTTATGGTGGAAATGTGTCTTGCGGCGCTTCTTATAAACCAGAGCGGCATCTATGACAGAGCCAATCAGCGTAAGGAAACCCGTGCAATGCTGCCCAAAGGGTTGTCGGGCTATAATGCCGCACTTGTAACGGGAGTTACGGTCTGCGGACTTCTGCTGTATGTGTTTTCAGACAGGATAGTATGGCTGCTGAATGAGATAATACGGCTTTTCATAAAGCTTTTTATGTTTATGATGAACGGCTATTCGGAGTTTATGTCAATTGAAAGCGGCGGCAACAACGCAGATTACACAGGTAATATGGAGTATTCAAGCTACGATATCTGGAATCTGCTGTTTTTTGCTGTGATAATCGCATTGATTATAATTTTCCGTCGTCAGCTTTGGAATACAATAAGGAATTTCTTCAGCCGCATAATCGGTTTTTTTGCAAAGGAAACCGAGCTTTCCGAAGCTGAGCCTGAATTCGTGGACGTATTCGAACAGGTATATGATATCCGCAGAGTAAGGGATTTATCCTATTCCACTCTTATGAAGCAGTACAGGAAGGAATCTGACCCTGAAAAAAAATACAGGCTGGGATATGCGGTGCTGCTGCGGCAGATGAAATACTGCAGGGCTAAGCTTTCCGCAGCCGATACGGTAACCGACCAGTACGAAAAGGGCAGGGATATCTTCGGCGCAGAGCTTATTACAATTACAACAGCTTATGACAGGCTCCGCTACGACGGGGAAGCTGTCACCGCAGAACAGCTGTCTGCACTTGATTCCCTTGTCAGCAGTGCGGCAGCTCTTGTAAAGGTCAGAGACTGACTCCATAATTATCCGCTTTTGCTTTTCATTTTTCATTCAAAAGGCAAAGTGTTTTTGTTATACTGCACAAAAAAATGTAAACGTTTTACTATGATTCATAGAATTTTTTTCCGGCACTTGTAATAAAAAGGGAAATAGTATATAATAAATGTATTACTCAACTGAAGAAACGGAGTGTAATGTATGCTTGAAGAATTAAGAAAACAGGTATATGAAGCCAATATGATGCTTCAGAAATACGGACTTGTAAAGCTCACATGGGGTAATGTTTCGGGCGTTGACCGTGAAAAGGGTCTTGTTGTAATCAAGCCCTCGGGTGTTCCCTATGAACAGCTCAGTCCTGAAAATATGGTTATTGTAAGCCTCAGCGGTGAGGTTGTGGAGGGCACTTATAACCCTTCAACCGATACTCCTACCCATATTGCGCTTTATCAGACCTTTGAGGAAATTTCAGGCATTACCCATACACATTCAAAATATGCCACAATCTGGGCGCAGGCAGGTCTTGACATTCCTGCTTACGGTACAACCCATGCTGACTATTTCTACGGCGACATTCCCTGTACTCTCCCTATGGATGACAGCCAGATAAACGGTGAATACGAAAAGCAGACAGGCTTCCATATTTCCGATACCTTTGCGTCACGCCGTATTAACTGCATGGATATACCTGCTTGTCTTGTAGCCTCCCACGGGCCCTTTACATGGGGCACAAGTCCTGCAAAGTCCGTTGAAAATGCACTTGTACTGGAAGAGGTTGCCCACATGGCGCTTTACAATATGAATTTCGAGTTCGGAATCACACGTATTCAGCAGTCTCTCCTTGACAAGCACTATCAGCGCAAGCACGGGAAAGGTGCGTATTACGGACAGATTGAGCTTCCTGTGGATGAAGTTACAGAACTTGAAGAAAACACCGATACTCCCGGCTTTGTTGATGAAGCAACAGATATAAAGCCCAGCAATCAAACTGTTGAGCTCAAGAATATGTATCAGATGGCTGATGCTGTAAAGCCTGAGCCTGAGCCTGAACGCCCCGGTTATATGCGTATCCCGGGCACAGAGCGCAAGGAGGTTCCTTTCAATTCAATGCCCAGCGTAGGAGGCGCATCCGCACCTTCACCTCAGCAGCCTGCAGCTCCAAAGAGCGGGCCTATGAATTTTACATTCTGATAAAAAAGCACCCTTTCGGGTGCTTTTTTATCAGTTATGCTTCGGATGAGACTTTACGAATTCGATTGCATTGAGACAAGCGATATTTACGTCAATTGAATGCTGCTTTATCATTGCCTGAGAAAGCTTTGAGAAAAGCTCGCCCTTTGCAGTACTTACGTATTTCGGGGGGAGAGCATTGAGAGTAAGGCACTTGATGTCCTCCTTGCAGTGCTCGCAGGTGCAGCAGCCGCTGTCTGCAATAAGCTCGTCAATCTTGATATCAACAATTTCTTCCATAGTGTTTACAAGAGCCATAATAAGTACCTCACATTTCATTTTTAATTAAAAATCGTATGTTAATATTATACAATTATATGAGATTTTTGTCAATACTTTTGTTGCATTATTTACCCGTCATAACAGTATAAATTTTTTGGACAAAATTTCAAAAAAACTCTTTACAAAGCAGAAAATATATGTTATAATATTCTTGCTGCGTTATGCAGATACACTCACTTGGCGTTGAGGCTTATGCTCTTTTAAGAGAAACACTGCTGCCCTTTGCTATGTGTGTGCAAAATATTTTTAAAGAGGTGTATTTATCATGATGCTCAAAGACGAAAAGACAGCTATCATCGAAGCAAACCGTACCAGCGAAAACGACACAGGTTCTCCTGAAGTCCAGATTGCTATTCTCACAAAGAGAATCAACGACCTTACTGAACACTTAAAGACACATCAGAAGGACCACCACTCCAGAAGAGGTCTTCTCAAGATGGTTGGTAAGAGACGTAACCTCCTTGGTTACCTTCAGAAGAAGGACATCGAACGTTACCGTGCAATCATCGCAAAGCTTGGTATCCGTAAGTAATTTTGCATCGGAAGGGGTAGAACGCCTTGTGGGCTGTTCTGCCCTTTTTACCAATCCGTAACTACAGGTACAGAGAATTTTAGCGGTAAACTGAGTCTGAAAGCTTTTTTCAGGCTGACTTTATTGCTAAAATCTGTACCTTGTGAAATAAAATTTTATAAGGAGGAACAGAAATGTTCGACAATTACAGAACCTTCAAGACCACCTTTGCCGGCAGAGAACTCACTGTTGAAACAGGTAAGGTATGCGGTCTTGCAAACGGCTCCTGCTGGATCCGTTACGGCGAATCCGTTGTAATGGTAAATGTTACAGCAAGCCCCAAGCCTCGTGACGGCGTGGATTTCTTCCCGCTTTCCGTTGACTACGAAGAAAAGCTCTACTCCGTAGGTAAGATTCCCGGAGGCTTTTTAAAGAGAGAAGGCAGACCCAGCGAAAAGGCTATCCTCACATCCCGTGTTGTAGACCGTCCTATGCGTCCCCTTTTCCCCAAGGATATGAGAAACGATGTTGCTATCGTTATGACTGTTCTTGCAGTTGACCCTGACACACAGCCTGAAATTCTTTCTATGATCGGTGCTTCCGTAGCTGTTACAATTTCCGATATTCCGTGGAACGGCCCTATCGGCGGTATCTCCGTAGGTCTCGTTGACGGCGAAATCGTTCTCATGCCCGACGCTGAGCAGAGAGCAAAGTCTGATTTACAGCTTACAGTTGCTTCCAGCGAAAAGAAGGTTGTAATGATTGAAGCAGGTGCCAACGAAGTTGACGACGACACAATGCTCAAGGCTATCATGGCTGGTCACGAGGAAATCAACAAGTCTATCATTCCTTTCATCAAGGAAATCCAGGCTGCAATCGGCAAGCCCAAGTTTGAATTCCCTTCCATGGAAATCGACCACAATCTTATCGACGCTCTTATGGAGGAATTCGGCGATCAGGTAAAGTACGCACTTGACACAGACGACAAGAACGTACGTGAAGCAAGACTCCAGCCTATCAAGGATGCTATCCACGAAAAGTATGACGAAATCTATCCCGATCAGGCTTCCATGATTGATGAAGCTATCTACAAGCTTCAGAAGGTTATCGTAAGACGCTGGTTACTCGACGAGCAGAAGCGTGTTGACGGCCGTGGTATGGACGATATGCGTCCTCTCGCTTCCGAAGTAAACCTTCTCCCCAGAGTTCACGGTTCAGGTCTCTTCACAAGAGGTCAGACACAGGTTCTTACAGTTGCTACATTAGGCCCTGTAAGCGATGCTCAGAAGCTTGAAGGTATTGACGAAGAAGATACCAAGAGATATATGCACCACTACAATTTCCCTGCATACTCTGTAGGCGAAACAAAGGCAAGCAGAGGCCCCGGCAGACGTGAAATCGGTCACGGCGCACTTGCTCAGAGAGCTCTCGAACCCGTTATTCCCCCTGTTGAAGAATTCCCCTATGCAATCAGACTTGTATCTGAAGTTCTTTCTTCCAATGGCTCTACATCTCAGGCATCTATCTGTGGCTCTACACTGGCACTTATGGACGCAGGTGTTCCGATCAAGGCTCCCGTTGCAGGTATTTCCTGCGGTCTTATCACAGAAGGCGACCGCTGGATGACAATGGTTGACATTCAGGGTCTCGAAGACTTCTACGGCGATATGGACTTCAAGGTTGGCGGTACTCACAAGGGTATCACAGCTATTCAGATGGACCTTAAGATTGACGGTCTTACACCTGAAATCATCGCTGACGCTTTCGCTAAGACACACAAGGCAAGAATCAAGATTCTTGACGAAGTAATGCTCAAGGCTATTCCTGCTCCCAGAGCAACAGTAAACGAATATGCTCCCAAGATGATCAGCACTAAGGTGCCTGTTGACAAGATCAGAGAAGTTATCGGTACAGGCGGTAAGGTTATCCAGAAGCTCTGCGCTGACTTTGAAGTTAAGATTGACATCGACGAAGAAGGCAACGTATTCATCTGCGGCAGCAACGGTGAAAAGGCAAATGCCTGCCTCGATACAATCAAGTCCATTGTTACAGAGCCCGAAATCGGCGCTATCTACAAGGGTAAGGTTGTACGTGTAAAGGAATTCGGCGCATTCGTTGAATTCGCACCCGGCAAGGAAGGCATGGTTCACATCTCCGAGCTTGAAAACCGCCGTGTAGAAAAGGTTGAAGATGTATGCAACGTAGGCGATATGATTATTGTAAAGATTATCAAGATTGATAATCAGGGCAAGATCGGTCTTTCCAGAAAGGAAGCCCTCGCTGATATCGAAGCAAAGAAAAAGGAAAAGGAAGCTAACAATGCTTAATTCCGCATAAACAAATGCCGCAGACGAAAGTCTGCGGCATTAATAATTATTCAGTTTCTTCGCTGAAAGTAAAGTTTTCTATTCTGTAATATGAATCAATACCTAAATATTCTTCAAGTGTAAGTCCGCTGAAATGCACCTCTTCGGCAAGTTCCTTGCCTAAGTAGCGGATATGCCACGGCTCATACATATAGCCTGTGATTTCTTCGGTATCTTCCTTGTAGCGGATAATGAAGCCGAATTTATAACAGTTTTCTGCAAGCCATATTCCCTCGGGAGTATCCGCAAAGGAAAATTCAATGGAGTTTACGTCAATTGCAAGACCAAGCTGATGCTCGGAATGTCCGGGACGGGCGGAAACACGGTCGGCCTGTCCGTCGGAATAAACCTTGTTCCAGTTGTTGTAGACCTCGGTCTGCTCCTCGTAGGAACGGAAGCCTGACATGAAATTGATTTCAATGCCGTCGTTCAGTGCCGCAAGTTTCAGCTCCATAAATGCGTCATAGGTTTCGGAAAGGAGCCCAGGGCGATAATCCTTCGGCACGGGATATGTCTTGTTTGCGATAGGAATACCGTTTACTTCAACCACAAAATCCACGTCCTCAGGACTGTCAACCACGTGGACTAAAAGTGTATCGGTAAGTCCGTTGGAAATATCCGAAACGGTAAGCACTGCTGTGCCTGCCTTTGTTGCGGTGAATTTTCCATCCTCTGTGATTGTGCCTGCATTGCCGCTGCACTGCCATAAAACTGATGCACGGTCAGCGTTGCGGTGGCTAATTTTATATGTAAAATCAAAGCTTTCGCCTGTATACACAAGATTCGGACCATTCAGCGTGATTGTGTTTGTATAAACCTCAGGCTTTGCCGATGTAACCGTGGAGGTAACAGGTGCGCTTTCAGGTATGGTCGTGGTCTGCACCGTTGTTTCAGAGGTTTCTGCTGCATCGGTTGTAGTTTCGGTAGTTGTAGTCACCTCAGCGGTAGTTGTCACACTGGTTTCAGAAGTTATCAGTTCCGCAGTTGCTCCCTCGGTTACGGTTGCAGTAAGGATAGAAGAGGTGGTAGTCTGCGTTTCCTCTATGTAGTTTATTACGGGCTGCGTCTCATTGGCGCTTGCCGTGCTGACACAGCTGCAGAGCACTCCGCACAAAAGCAGCAGAGCGGTTATTTTTTTACCCATTGGCAATTTCAATGCCTCCGTTTTCTGTTATATTTACTCCATAGGGAGCTGAAATTGTTTTGCACAGTTCTATTATTTCTCCATACATCTCATTTTCTGTATCAAGAAGCGTGGATTTGCAGTTGGTGATAAAAACAGGGGAAAGCTTTCCGCTTACAAATCCGTTTTTATCTATTTCTATTTCAAAGATTGCAGTTTTTCCTGCCTCGTCGTCCATTTTATAGAAAAGGAAATTTCCCAGGCTGTAAAAAATCATACTGCCGTTGTAATATTCTATGGGCTGTAGGGTGTGAGAGTGGTGGCCGAGGATAATATCCGCACCGCTGTCGCAGAGCATATGACCGAACTGCTCCTGTTCTTCGGTAATGGCATTGGTGTATTCGACTCCCCAGTGAACCGATACAAAAAGAACATCGCACTGCTTGTCATATTCGGAAATAAGGCTGAGATACCTGTCGCAATCGGCAAAATCAATACAGTTTATTCCTGCACGTTCGTCTGTTGCATACCATGTAGGGTTCATATTTATCATGTTCAGTGCAGTGAATCCCACTTTAACACCGTTTACTTCATAGACAATCATTTTTTCCGCTTCGGTTATATCTCTTCCTGCGCCGATATAGCCGATACCATAAGCGTCAAGATTTGTGAAAGTGTCGTTAAGAGCGTCCATTCCGAAATCCCTGACGTGGTTATTTGCGGCGGAAACAAGGTCAATGCCTGCCTCGGTATAAACCTGTAAATATTCGGGCAGAGTCTGAAAGCCGTAGCCTTCCTTTTTTTCGCTTTCACCCCTGTTGCTGACGCAGGTTTCCAGGTTTACGAAGGAAATATCCGCACCCGAAAAAATGTCATTCACATCCTCAAAAGGGTATCTCATGGAGCGCCAGGAGGTTGCTTCTGCAAATACGTCAGACTGGGTCGTATCGCCTGCAAATGCGATTTTTACCGAGCCTGAGGGCAGGGGAGCAGCGGTTGTGGTCTGAGCGGTGGCGGTGGTTGTAACAGCGATGGTTTCGGCTGGCTTTGCTGCTTGTCCGTCGGTGATTGCAACACCTGAAGGAAGTGTGATTATTTCAGTTTTTTCTTCTGCGCAGCTGCACAGAAATACAGCTGACAGGAGCAGACACATTATTCTTTTTTTCATTTTTCTGCTCCTTTCAGCGATTATCGTCATAAAATTTATTGTACCACAAATTATATATCATGTCAATGCTTATTGCTGTAAGGCAATACCATAACCCGACGAAGTCGGATTTCACTTGCCGAAGGCAAATTTCATCCGCCGCAAGCGGCAGATTTCACTGAAGCGGAGCTTCACAGGTCGTCTGCATCCTGTACAGGCTTTTCATACGGATCCTTCGGCACTCCCGTATACATACCATAAGGGTCGATAGTTTTGGCGGAGCCTGTTGTTGCCACTTCCATTGCTTTTTTCATGGGGTCGGTCTTTTTTCCGAATAATTTTTTCATAATTTTTACAGTTCCTCTCAGAAAATAAGAGCATAACGCTCATAAATATTATCAGCATTCCGAACAATATTAGTCAATAAAAAAGGAGGCATAAATCATGTCAAAAATAACCGATATGGAATTTTTTTCAAAAAACGCCCTGGAGCTTGCGCCCCTATTGCTGGGTAAGCTTCTCTGCACAGATATAAACGGTGAAATCAGAAAGCTCCGAATTACCGAAACCGAATGTTATATGGGAACAGATGACCTGGGCTGTCACGCAAGCAAGGGTAAGACCGAGCGCACCGCCGTAATGTTCGGCAGAGGCGGTGTTTCATACGTTTATCTTATTTATGGTATGCATAATATGTTCAACGTGGTATGCGGCAAGGAAGATAGTCCCGAAGCGGTGCTTATCCGCTGCTGTGAGGGGTATAACGGCCCTGCGAAGCTGACAAAATTCCTCGGCATTGACCGCAGTCTCAACAAGGCTGACCTGACTGTTTCCGACAAGATATGGCTGGAGGACGACGGCTTTACCTGCGATTATGTTACAAAGCCTCGTGTAGGCATTGATTACGCAGGCGAATACTGGAGCAAAATAGAGTGGAGATTTGTTTCTGTACCTGAGGCACAGAAACGATGAATGATGAAAGATGAATGATGAATGATTGAGGTGTCCGCTTTGCGAACGGTTTTTTACGGAAAAAGCTTGCAAAATCTTCATTAATATAGTATAATAAATTATGATTGTTATTTTTCGCATTTTATAAAGGAGAAGCTATGATAGTTGATATTCTTAATTGTGGCGGAATAGCAGAGGCAGCGGTTATTATTTTTTCTTATCTTATAACGTTTATTCTTGCTACACCCTTTCACGAATGTGCTCACGGATATATGGCAAAACTTCTTGGTGACACTACTGCCGAGGAGCGTGGCAGGCTTACTATGAACCCTATTGCGCATTTAGACCCAATGGGTACTATCGCTCTGCTTATTTTCGGCGTGGGCTGGGCAAACCCTGTTCCTGTAAATCCAAGACGAGCACGAAAAGTTTCTATGAAAGCTGCAATGGCAATTACATCTGCCGCAGGCCCTGTTTCAAACTTTATTCTTGCATTTGCGTTTATACTTTTAATGAAAATAATTATCGTTGTTTCTCCTGGTAATATCGGTGTGTTAGGTTATAGTGTTTCAAACTACGTCATAGGTTATCTGGTGCTTGCGCTTAATATGATAGCTGAAATCAATCTGCGCCTTGGCGTTTTCAACCTTATTATGCCGATACCTCCTTTTGATGGCTCAAGAATCTTTCTTTCATTTTTACCGACTGAATATTATTTTAAAATAATGCGTTATGAAAGATATATTCTTATTATAGTTCTCGTTTTGCTTTATACCAACATACTCACAGTTCCCTTTGGTGCTGTATCAAATCTTCTTTATAACGGTATGAATTTTATCACCAGCTTCATCTGCTGACAGGAGAAATAATGGAAGAATTAAGCTTTAAACTGGAGGTTTACGAGGGCCCTCTTGACCTTATGCTTGACCTTATAAGGAAGCATAAGCTGAACATTCGGGACATCGAAATTTCCATACTTCTTGAACAATTCCTGCTGTACCTTGAAAAAATGCAGCAGGCGGATATCGAAGTGGCAGGAGAGTTTGTGGAAATGGCGGCTCACCTTATCCTCATAAAAACTGCGGCATTACTGCCGAAGCACGAGGTTGAGGAGCTTAAAAAGGAGCTTACGGGCAGACTTATCGAGT